>CAYNDN010000353.1:0-5729 GCA_964395075.1 uncultured Lentimicrobiaceae bacterium
CCATTGATTCTGCATTGATCTCCTGTCCTCCACCACAAATAATCATATCCTGCAGGCCTTGTTTAATCATAATATATGCCATGCCAATTGCATGTGAGCTACTGGCGCAAGCCCCACTGATTGTAAAATTGATGCCACGTAATTTCAGAATTACCGACAAGTTCATCGTGATGGTTGAATTCATCGACCGGAATATTGCTCCCGACCCGATGAGTGCTGTATCGCGCTTTTCACGAATCAGATCCACAGTTTCAATCACAGGCGTGGAAGAACTGTCGTTACCATAAAGAATACCTACTTCGTTGTTCTCTAAAAAATCCATATTAATATTGGCATTTTTCAATGCCTCCATTGTGGCCACGTATGCATATTCACCTTGCTCGGCAAGTCCAATACGTGCCCTTCTGGGCAATGCTTTTTTGAGATTTGGGCGTTCAATCACACCGGTTAAACTTGAGCGAAACCCGTACTCCTTTCTGCGCAAATCAATACCGATTCCTGATTTACCATGGTAGAGAGAATCCCGAACTTCATCAAGATTCTTGCCTATTGTTGAGTAAATGCCTGTGCCTGTTATAACTACTTTGTTCATATCAAAAAAAAATTAACTGTAAATCCCTCCATTTACAGATATTACTTCACTGGTGATGTATCCGGATTTTTCAGATGCCAGAAAATCTACTGTTTCCGCAATTTCTTCTGCATCACCAAAACGGTTTGCCGGGATGATTCTTTTTAGAGCTTTCTGGTCCAGTTCTTTTGTCATATCCGTTTTTATAAAACCCGGTGAAACACAATTAACAGTAACTTTTTTCCTGGCGATTTCCTGGGCCAGTGCTTTAGAGGCAGCAATAACACCGGCTTTAGCTGCGGAATAGTTGGTTTGTCCGGGCTGCCCTTTTTGCCCTGATATGGAAACAATGCTGATGATTCTTCCGAACTTATTCACCAGCATATCCTGTAATACCTGCGTAGTAACATAAAAAAAACTGTTTAAGTTGGTATCGATTACCTGTTTCCATTGTTCAACACCCATAAAAACCATAAGTTCATCGTTCCGGATACCTGCATTATTTACCAGTACGGCAATATTTTCTTCGGGATGTTTTTCTTTCCAGCTATCCAAACTTTCTTTAACCTGCTCGTAATTAGCAACATCAAAAGGCAGCAATTCAGCTTGCCCACCGTTATCCTGAATGGTTTTTAAGGTTTCCTCCGCTGCTGTGTGATTGGATTTGTAATTGATCAATACATAAAATCCGCTGTTTGCCAGTTTAATGGAAACTGCTTTTCCAATGCCTCTGGAAGCCCCGGTAACCAACGCAACCTTCATCATAATTATTTAAGTTAAAATGCCTGATTTTTAATAATATAATTGTGTATCTGTTCGATTTCACTGAATTTTGGAGTATCCTCAACAAAAACCGGAACTTTATTCCTCAATTCGCTATATACCTTTTTGGTTTTTGAAGCAAGTTGATCTTTAATCTTTAAATAATCCACCGCCTGTATCAATCCCATTAATTCAACCGAAAGCACTTCAAAGGAGTTGTTTATCACTTTGGCTGTTAATAAAGCGGCATTGGTGCCCATGCTTACAATATCCTGATTGTCGTTGTTGCATGGTATGCTGTGAATGTATGCTGATGAGGATAAGGTTTGATTTTCAGAAGTTGTTGATGTAGCAGTAAACTGTACCCCTTGCATACCCAAATTTAGCCCCAATACACCCAGATTGACAAACGGTGGCAGGATTTTGTTCAGGTTGGGATTAAAAAGAAAATTGATCTGCCGTTCGGCTACCATCGAAAGCCTTGTGATTGCCAGCTTCAGTTTGTCCATTTCATAAGATACGTAGTCGCCATGGAAATTACCCCCATGATATACATTTTGCGAATCAAGACAAACAATGGGATTATCACTCACCGAATTGAGTTCCGAAACCAAAACTTTTTCGGCACTTGCAATGGCATCTGCAACAGGGCCGATTATTTGCGGGAAACAGCGCAATGAGTAAAACTCCTGAACCTTACGCTTAAATATTTTGTCGGTGTTGTTGTTATAAAATTTTTCTTCGCGCGAAGATATCAATGTGCTGTCGGATAGGATGTGCCGCAGATTTTTTGCCATCTGCCGCTGTCCATTGTGGCTTTTTACGCTGTTGAGCTGTTCTGAAAAATAATCATCAAACGATTCAACAATTTCACTCAGGAGTGCCGTGGCCAGTGTTGACCATGAGAGCAGGGTTTTGGCACGGATAATATTTACAAGCCCGATACCTGTCATTACCGAAGTGCCATTGATCAATGAGAGGCCTTCACGCAACACCACTTCAATGGGACGGAGATTATACTTTTTAAAAATTTCTTTTGTGGGATATACCCTGCCATTGTGTGCAGCATTACCCTCGCCGATCAGGGCAAGTGCCAGATGCGATAACTGAACCAGGTCGCCACTGGCCCCAACACCTCCATGCTCCGGTATAACCGGGAAAATATTGAGATTGATGAGCTGAGTTAACAACTCTGCTGCTGAAGGATGGATTCCTGATATGCCCTGGGCAATGGACCGGAGCCGACATACCATGGCTGCTTTCACAAAAACATCATCAAGCGGTTTCCCGCTGCCGGCACTATGGCTCCTGATCAGGTTGTACTGGAGTTCAACCTGCTTACCATCATCTACCCTGTATTGTGCCATTGGCCCAAGACCGGTATTAATGCCATATATAGTCTTGTTTTTTGAGTAATCTTTTAAAAACTCAAAACTTTTATGGATATAATCAACTGATTCAGCACCAATTTCAACTTTCTCCCCAAGCAGTATTTTTTCTAAATCAGTTAAAGATAAATCCCTGTTTCTTTCTGCAACTACCATAAGAAATTTTTTGTAAAAGTATATTTTTTTATGATCGATTAATCATGGTTTGATCTCAAACGGTTGAATGACAAATACCGCACAAACAGGATAGTATCTTTTTTTACTTTAATAATCCTTTGGAGACATGGGTTAACGATCACCTTCTCAAATTTTTCGTTTGAATACATCAAAATATAATTTACTCATTCTTAAAAAGCATTTAAAATCAAAAAACCCGGGCGATTGAGCCCGGGAATCGATATTTGATAAAAATCATTACCCCTGTAAAAATTGTAAAAACAATAGTTAAATAATTTTTTCAGGGTTTTGTTCAATTCAACCCGTTTTATTTCATGGCATCGGGAGGAATGGCCATATCAGGTGTTATGTATGGGAATTCCTTGTTGTCTTTCCAGTCGTTTTCATACTTTGCTAACTTCTCAGCAATAAAATCCTTCAACGCTTTGTTTTCATAGTCTATTATATCGGCTTCTGTTATGACAGGATTTTTTTTCTTAACCACTGAAATTGCATTTTTTAGCATTTTAGCATCTTCAGATGTAAATAACCTAACACCTGCACTCATCCCTCCCATTTTGCCTTTTACTACAACAATGTAAGTTTCCCCCTCTTTCAGGTCAGCTGTAATAAAGTATTTATTTTCTGCAGAGGCCCAGAACAGATGCTCACCAGGCTCACATTCATATCTCATGTAATTTACACCACCAAATTTCCCAATGAACTTGTCATTGTCAAAGTATTTAAAATTGATCCACTTACCTACTTTGTTTATTCTCACAAAATAAACAACTGCTTTTCCCTCTGCCGGGGGTGTAAAACCCTGTGCAGATAAAGATTGCATGCCAATGAATGCAGCAACGAAAACTGATAATAGTAATTTGATTTTCATAATAATTTGTTTGTTAAGATGAATAATTAAAGATTCAAAAATATTGTGGTGATTACGGCACCCTGAGTAAGAACCCAAGATTTACCATTACACCGGAAAAATTGATATTGTTGGCACTGGCATAATAACCATTGTGGGTTTTAACATCAGAGTCTCCCATAAAATAATCAAGTGAGAATGTGAAGTTGGCATTGGTGCCAACCGTGAGGCAGGGACCAACGAGAATTCCGGTAACAGTGCTAAAAGTAACGTCTTCCGGATCGGAGTAAGCAAAATCGGCGAAGTCCCACTTGGGAGTCCAGTTCATTACACCTGCATGTAACCCGATGGCAAAAATTTTGGAGGTCTTGAATTTGCAATAGGCGTCACCTGTAACAAAACCACCATGGATGGCTGCGGAGACTGCATATCCACCACCAACCAAAAAATCCAGTAATACCACCGGTGTATTAATACCGATACCGGCTTTAAGACAGGGGGTTAATAAACCAAATCCTTCTATCCGATCTTCGGTAGAATAAGAATAATAATCACCACCACTGTATGTCTCAACAGAGAAACCATCCATATCAGGGGCAATGAGATAGGATGCCGGACTCACGTTTAATACAAATGACACTGCAGGATCTTTACTGGTTTGGTATTCTTTTTCGGAGTAGTCCTGTCCATGTGCGAAAATGCCCAAAAACATTGCCAGTACCAATAGTTTGAGAGAGATTGCTTTTTTCATAACCATTACGATTTAATTGAATAACTCTATTAATTTGGAATTTAACTTAGTTATCACAAAATTAAGTAAAAAGACTTATGGTAAAAACGCTTGGTTATATTTAGAATTCTTATAAATTAGCTATGGTTTCAATTGTGTATGTATTTGATTAGCCTGCTGTGCACAAACTTCTTCGTTGGCTTCAGCCTGCAGTATATTTAAACACTTGCGCTTTGTATTTTTTTTGGATAACTATCGCATTTCGGTTTTGAGCGTTACAATATGTTGTAATGATTTTTCAACAGGGAGGTATCCATTAATTGATGTTCTATATTTTACAGGCTATCAGATAAGAAAAAACCCTGATTATCTGCGTTCCAATATCAGCTGTATCCCTTTCTGCGGAAGGCAGATGCGTGCAAACAAGAATGCAATGGTTGGTGGCTGATCCTTTGAAAAGAGTTTATCGAAAAGCACAACGGAAGAATCTGGGTAGAAAGTGAGGAAGGAAGGGGTTCGGTATTCATTTTTGCTCTGCCATCCGGTTAATGCTTTTTTGATAATACAGAATTAGCAAAAGATACTATTTCGAAAAAAATCAGCGAAAATCCGCGGTCGAAGATCAGCGTCATTCGCGTGCTATAAAGAGATAGAACGCTGATAACGCGGATGCAGGCAACGCCGATAAAATGGGATAAGAAAAAAATCATAAGTTTGCAACAAATGCAATAAGCTATGAAATCAAAACTATTGGAATGCATAAACTTTGAGCAAGTGGACACCCTGCTCGAAGGTTTCAACAAAACAACCGGCTTTGTTACTGCTGTTTTAGACCTTGAAGGCAATATATTATCAAAATCCGGCTGGAGGCAAATTTGCACCGATTTCCATCGTATCCATCCCGAAACCGCAAAAAATTGCATTTTCAGCGACACCGAGTTAGCCAATAAGAAGGCTGAAGGCTTAAAATATAATTCGTATAAATGTTTAAACGGCTTGATCGATGTGGTTGTGCCGCTAATTATCAACGGGGAGCATGTTGCTAATCTGTTTTCCGGGCAATTCTTTTTTGAGGAACCCGATCGCGTTTTTTTTAAAAAACAGGCTGAAAAGTATGATTTCGATGAAAAAAAATACTTAGAAGCATTGGATAAAGTGCCGGTTGTTTCAAAAGAAAAAGTGCAAACAGCCATGGATTTTTTGCTGAATATGACCCAACTCATCAGTGAAATAACATTACAGAAACATGAG
>CAYNDN010000354.1:0-5717 GCA_964395075.1 uncultured Lentimicrobiaceae bacterium
GTTATTGGTTATTCGTTATTGGTTATTCGTTATTGGTTATTCGTTATTGGTTATTCGTTATTGGTTATTTGTTATTGGTTATTTGTTATTGGTTATTTGTTATTGGTTATTTGTTATTAGTTTGAGGATTGAGGTTTCATATTGTTGGTTGACAAAAATTCAGATATCCTGACCCACCCAAAAGGTGATTGTCGCAACTTTTAGATTCCTGCCTGCCGGCAGGGCAGGTCTCCATCGCACCGATAGCTATCGGTACTCAGACGAAATGACATACGATATAATATGCAAAGGGCTGGGCTTGGAGGTGGCGCCAAGCGCCACCTCCAAGCCCAGCCCAATAAAAATACAACATCGTCATTTCGACTAACAAAACGCAACGAAGTGGAGTTTTGAATGGAGAAATCTATTTTTACGACAGTGTGTTTTACGAAGCAAATTATGTAATTGCATGACAATCAAAATCAGGTCGGGAATTCTGAAATTAATGGCCATAAAACCAAATTATGTGGTTGGCTAAAAGCATTTTTTCTGGTATTTAATTCAACAGATGTCGAACGAAGTGAGACATCTAAAATTTGTGCACCTTTTCTAACTACAATCCTATAACTTCGCGATCAGCTATCAAAAAACCCTGAAAAGGTAACATGATTATTGGGAAATCAAATGTGTCACCCCTATGGAGTTTTTAGTCATCCACAGCGTTATTATTGGCCTCTAACACCTGGAAAAATATAAAGCGGAACACCTGAATGAAAAAGCAGTTCACGGGTGTGATCTTTAATAAAAAGCCGCTTTAGGAAACCTTTTCGGCGATGGACCACAGCAACAAGATCAATCTTGTATTCATCAACATACTTGTTGATACACTCAAGAAAATTATCACCACACAGGATTTCAAAATTTATTATGGTTTCGCCATAATTCGAATCAAAATATGATTTGAGGCCCACTAACTTTTCGTTCACCTTTTCAGATTCGTTTTCCTTATCAACATGCACACAATGAATTACAGGATTATAGCTCGACAGCAACTCAATAAGTCTTTCCAGGTCGAAACGGTCTTCATCATTAAAATCGGTGGCATACAAAATGTTTTCAAACCCGCTGTATTTGGCATCCCGCGGAACGGTTAATATTCGACAGGTGGCATTTTGAACAACTTTGGAAGACACCTTACCTGTAAGCACATCTTTTTCTCCTTTTCCATGAGTGCCCATAATTATCAGATCAGGATCGTAAGTTTCGGAAATATTGATGATCTCTTCTTCGGGCAAACCTCCCGTGAGCGTGTAAACTATTTTCACATTGTGCACTCCATCCAGTTTCAAATCAGCATTTAACCTGGTATGCAATTTCAGCATATCAGCCCTGGCCTCTTCCCGGATATTCACCATCATTTCCTGGTTAAAAACCTCATTGGTTTCGATGGTATAAGGAAAAGTAGTATTTGTTGAAATCATAAAATCGAAATATGCATGAAACAACCTGATCTCTCCACCGGTTTTTGCAGCAATTTCGTAAGCATATTTACAAACTGTATCAGTATGGCTTGAAAAATCAACCGGAACCAAAATTTTTTTCATAACAAGAGTTTTTTAAAACGTTTTCACAAAAATAACCAAAAGAAAACCAGATTACAAATCCAAAAGTTTTCCACATTTATTCAATAATAATCATTTAGAAAAACCCAATTAATGAATATTCAATAACTTTGGCGGCTATTAGCTTAAAAAGCTTATCGATTCTGTTTTTGATAAAACCATCGAATCCGGAAAACAAAAAATCAGAAATTTGGGATACCAGAAAAAAAATAATGCGTTCGGCCCTGATATTCTCGACAGTGGAAAGGTTTGGCATCAGGTAATCGATAAGAACGGTCAGATAGTTTATATGAACAGATTTGCACAGGAAGTGTGTGGTTATTCATTGGACGAAATGATTTCTAACAACCTGTTTTGGAAAAGGCTGTTCAGAACCAAAGAAACCGGATTGCGTTTCCTAACACTGTATCAAAACCTGATAAAACGACAAAAGGACATCAGTTGGAGCGTTTCGGAAATAACAGCCAAATCCGGCAAAAAAATATCCATTTGCTGGACCCTGAAATGCGACCGGAATGGTTCCGGAAAAACCATTGGGGCAAATATCTTTGGCATTATACTTTCAGAAGCCCAAGGAATATTGACCAGGAATCAAAATTATAAGGACGACCGCTACAGACAAATTTTCAGGAATGCACCCATTGGATTTTTCAGAACATTGCCCGAAGGTAAGTTTATTGAGGTGAACAATGCCCTGACCAAAATGCTGGGCTACAACAGACCCGAAGATGTTATAACCGACATTACCCAAATTGGAAACGACATTTATCAAAACCCTGAGATCAGAAAAAAAATAGTGAATGAAACTTTAGGTTCCGGGGATGTGAATTCGTACGAAACTATTTTTATTGACCGGAATAAAAAACCGGTGGATGTGAGGATTAACGTGAGTTCGCGATATGATAAGGCACTGGACAATCACATCCTTGAAGGCACCATCGAAAATATTACCGACCGAAAAGTTGCTGAGAAACAGTTGCATGAAAACCTGCTTAAATATTCAACACTTTTTGAAAAATCGCCTATTTCGATCTGGGAAATCGATTATTCAGCGATGAAAGAAGAGTTGGATCGATTGCAGCTTGGGGCGGAATCAATACAAAAATTTTTCGTACAAAATCCTGATCAACTAACAAAAATCAGGAAATCTGTTAAGGTTATTGATGTAAACCAGGCCAGTTTAAAACTTTTTGAAACTGAGAATAAAGCGAGTTTGCTTGCCATGCAGCAAACACTGATGAGTGCCCCATTATCAGAAGTGGAACATAAAACAATGCAATGTTTCACAAACAACGTAAGCACTTTTGAACACGAAACAAGTATACGAACCAACAAATCCGGGAAAAAAAATATCATAATCAGGTGGGTTGCAGCACCAGATACCGATAAACCTTACCGCAGGGTTTTGGTAACCATGATAGACATCACACAACACCGTACCGAGCAGGAAGCATTGCGAAAAAGTAAAAATGAACTTTCCACGCTGCTCAGTTCGATGGATGATCTTGTGTTTATAATCAACCGCGAAGGAAAATACCTGTATGTTGCCCGAACCAGGCCCGACTTGTTGATTTCTTCCGCAAACAAACTTGAAGGCAATTACTTAAGGGATTTTATGGAGCCGGAACTCGAATCTAAATTCATCAATGTAATTAAGACCAGTATCCAAAAAAAGGAAACCCTCAGCATAGATTATCCACTCAGGATAAAAGGCCGGGAATACTGGTTTGAGGCCAAAATTTCGCCACTGAACGATGAGAGTGTAATTGCCGTTGCACGCGACATTACCCAAAGGATAAGTACCCACAAAGTGAATGAGGTAATGCTGAATGTTGCCCGTGCTGTAGCAACAACCGATGAACTCAATGAACTGTTCGACCTGATACGCAAGGAATTATCGAAAATAATAGACACGCGAAATTTCTTCCTGGCACTCTTCAATGCCGAAACCAATACGCTTGAGCTCCCATATTTCAAGGATGAAAAAGACAGTTTTGATCATTTCCCGGCCGAAAAAACCCTCAGTTCCATCGTTATTCGTGAAAAGAAAACTTTATTCCTGCAAGAATCTGAGATCATGAATCTGGCAGAAACCGGTAAGATAAACGTCGTAGGTTCGGTTGCAAAAGTTTGGTTGGGAATACCTTTGATGGTTGAAGGCAAAGTGCTTGGGGTAATGGTTGTTCAAAATTATGAGGATGAAAATGCCATTCGCGCTTATCATAAGCAATTGCTCGAAGTCATTTCACCCCAGATCAGTTTATCTATTAAACGAAAACAAAGCGACCAATTGCTACGCGAATCAGAAAAACAACTCCGCGAATCCAATGCCACCAAAGACCAGTTTTTTAATATCATAGCTCACGACCTGAAAAACCCCTTTAATGCTATCATAGGATTCTCCTCACTACTAACCGATGAATGGAACGAATTTGATGACGATGATAAAATTGCAATGATCAGCTCCATAAAATCTTCTTCAGAAGGTGCTTTTGAACTATTGATGAACCTGTTGGACTGGTCGAGGCTCCAGGTTGGAAAACTTAGGTTTGAACCGGAATTTGTTGATTTCAGAAGCCTGATAAAACTCAATTTATCTTTGCTCAAAACAGCTACCGAAAAGAAAAACATTAAACTTGTTAGTTTAGGTATTTGTGATAAAATGATATGGGCAGATCCAAATATGATAAAAACCGTAATAAGAAATCTCATTACAAATGCCATAAAATTCACTCCTGCAAATGGAACCGTAACGATTGAATGCAAGAAAAGTCAGGATCATCCCGGTATGATGCTCCTGCTAATCAAGGATAATGGTGTTGGAATTCCTGAACAACAACTCAAGAATATGTTTAAACTCAACAATTCAGAATCGAAAAGAGGAACTGACGGAGAAACCGGTACAGGCCTGGGTCTTGTGATATGCAAGGAGTTTGTTGAAAAGAACAAAGGAAAAATATGGGTGGAAAGCAAACCAAATGTTGGAAGCACATTCTATGTTGCCTTACCGGTTCGCCCAAATTAATTCTTAATTTTTCTTAAAGGTTTTTGCATGATTTTTGCATCCAAAGCGACTTTTCATATTATCGTTACAACCAATACTATTTTATGGAGTTAAATTACACCGGAAAATTCACCAGCCTGCATCAACTCCTGGCTATCATTATTTTAATATTCCAGGCATCGCAGTTAAATTCACAAACCACACAGCCCGACACAACCCTGCCAGTTGGATTCCCCGAAATAACAGTTACAAATTCCACCGCTCCATCTCCGGGGAATCTGTTTATAGCACCCTTTGGTGCATGGGGCATGTATCCAAACCAGGATCCTTACATCATCATCATCGATAACTTTGGGCACCCCATCTTTTACCGAAGAATTTATCATAACAGCATCAACGATTTCAAGCTGCAGCCAAACGAACAGCTTACTTATGCCGGTGGACTGGGCAACAAAAACTATTTGATGAATGATAAAATGGAAGTGCTCGACAGCCTGACCCCGGTTGGATTTTGGACAGACCACCACGAAATAATTATTGAACCGGAGCGAACATTTATTCTCGGTATCGACACCAGGTTAGTTGATATGAGTGAGTTGGTACCCGGAGGACAGGAAAATGTTACGGTTATGGGGCATGTGGTACAGGAATGGGATGCTGAGGGCAATGTTATTTTTGAATGGAACACATGGGACCATTTTAATATCCTCGATTGCCAGGAATGGATTGACCTAACAGCATCAGTTATTGACTATGCCCACATAAACACCATCGAACCCGACAGCGACACTTCGCTACTTGTACTCGCAAGAAACATGAATGAAATCACCAAAATTGACCGGAGAAGTGGCGAAATCATCTGGAGGCTTGGCGGGGTAAACAACGAATTCGATTTTACCAACGACACCATAAAATGGGCATGGCCGCATGACATCCGTAAAATTGGGGATGGAATTTTCTCATTATTCGACAATGGCAGGTTTAACACACCCCCACCCCACTATTCCAGCGGGGTAATCTACGAAATTGACGAACAGGCCAAAACCATTACGCAACTTAAACGCTTCAGGGGAAACCCGGATGTTTATGGCAGTATTATGGGTAACTTCGAA
>CAYNDN010000355.1:0-3572 GCA_964395075.1 uncultured Lentimicrobiaceae bacterium
ATATCCTTACTGATTTCATTTTGATCCAGATAGAGGTGTTGTGCCAGTTTAACTTTTGTGTTGGCAAAAGCCAGGTTTTCGTGAAAGCTGAATCCTGCCCAAATTCCGAGGGTTATCAATACCGGGATCATCAAACCTGTAATGATTAGTCGCTTCATAGCCTTATCCCTGTTTTCGCGGACGTCGACAGAAACGGGTTTTTCGATGGCCCCAAACGGACAGGAATCTTCACACAAGCGGCACTGGATGCACTCAGCCGGCGTAATGGTAAGGTGCTTCCAGGATACCCTGCTCAACAGGTTGAGTAAAACTCCGTAAGGGCAAAAAAACCGGCAATAAGGCCGGGCAACAAAAACACCTGTGATCAGGAAAATGCCTCCGATGGAAAACATCAGAAAAGTGGCGTCCATCCTGAAAAAGCCCACGAAAGGATCGTAGCGGCAAATGATAAAATCGGTTCCGGTTGCAGCATAAAGAATTGCAAGTCCAAGATATATGAATGGTATCAGCCCAAGCATTTTCCTTATCCATGGTGGAATTTCAATGGGACGAAATGAGACAAGGTCCTGAATAGCACCAAGCGGACAAACTCCTGCGCAGAACGTTCTCCCAAAAAACAGCGTAAACAAAAGCGGAATGGCAAAAAATGCGATGACCGTGATCGGGATTTTATAGCCCGGGTCGAAAAGTGCCAGCGTTACATTTTGAACAGCGCCGATAGAACAAACACATCCAAGCCGGTAAAACCCGAAGTAGATCAGTGAAAATACAGATACCCAAAACACACCTCTTCGTGATCGTTTTTTCAGGATCAGCCATGTGATCAGGCTCATTGCAGCAATCAATATAAAAACATCGAAATATTCCAGTCCAACACTGCGGGCATCAGGAGTTAGAGTTGGTGGTTGAGTATGACCACTTTCGAATTCCGGCATGGGAAAGCGCTGTTGTGAGAAAACTGACAGACTGTTCAGCAAGAGGAAGTAAAGGAATATTTGAAGTATCTTTTTCAAGATTGGAATTGGGTTTATGGTTATTGAGTTATTTAAATATTGGAGATTTAGTTTGAATAGTATTATGGGAGTTTGTTTAAAATATCATTGATAATGGTATCCATTTTTGAAAAAGCAAACCATTTTTTACCTAAATCTTTTAATGAAGCACCAATATGGTACAATTCCTTTCTGTCGATGATTAAAAAACGGTCATGGGAGAATTTTAGTAGTTTGATTTGAAAATTGGGATATTGTTGCTTGAACTTTTGTACATCCAATTGAAGTTTTTTATTTATTGATTTTGTATATATCTGAATTTTTACAGTTGGTTGGGTTTTGGAGAGCATCGTTAAAACGCTGTCATCAATATAGTTATCGATTAGAATAATTGATGATGAGGCTCTTTTAATAATTCTATTTACAAAAGCATAAGCGTCAAAAACCTGGCCATCGAAAAAAACGCCTTGCTTTGGTGGCAGGTTGGTGCTAATTTGTAAATCTATTTCGTCAACTTTTCGGGCAAGGTTTTCAACATGATCTTCAAGGCGGTTCATCCGGTTATTTAACGAGTATCCCTTAAGTAAGTAATCTTTAAGTATTTGATTTGCCCATATGCGGAATTGAACACCACGATTTGATTTTACCCGGTATCCAATTGAAATGATCATGTCGAGGTTGTAATGCTCAACCTGATAAATTTTTCCGTCAGTTGCAGTTGTCGCAAAATTTGCGACAACTGCAACATTAAGCAATTCTTCTTTTTTTGCATTTGAAATGTGCTTACCAATCGTTTTAATATCCCTACCAAACAACACAGATAGTTGATTTCGGTTAAGCCAAACGTTTTCATTTTGAACTTTTACTTCAATTCGGGTTTCTAATCCTTTAAATTGATAAATTACAATTTCATTTTTCATAACCATTCAAAGTTATATTTCAGAACTCCCTTCAAAACCCTTAAAGAGATATCCATCCTTTGATGAGACCCTGGTGAAGGCTTCCGACGGGCAATCGCGGGCAATGGCGCATTCGTTGCAGTTTACACAGATATCCTGATCTACCTGCAATTGCAGCGATCCATTCCCAAAGGCTCCACAACCTTTCACACATTTTGCACAACCAATGCAAAGATCTTTATTGATATGATATTCGAAAAATGGTTCTTCGATGAATTTCCTTTCGATGGCTGCGGTTGGGCAAAGCTGGTTTTCAGCGCCTGTAGTCAGGTTTTTAGCTTCCGGCCTGAAGTAGCCACCGCACAGGTCGCAATAACCGCACATGTCATAAACATGAAAGCATTTTACTGCTGATGGAGAAAGTACACAACTGGAGGCGCACCTTCCACAATGAACACATTTGGCGGGATCCAGTTGCCAAACGGTATCTCCGCTGGTTGACTTGAAAGCAACAATGCTGCTCACACCAACCACCCCAAAGGCCAGTGTGTATCGCATTCCTTTGCGGATAAATTCCCGACGGCTGTTGGGTTCCTTGTTGGTTTTGTTCATCCGGTTTCTCCTTTCCCGCTTGATCGACGATACTCCTTTGCTTTCGTTTCAGAACATGACGAAAGCTTATCGCAATTTTTACAAGGAAAGTCAAAGTCACAGGTTTGACCGGAAGTATCCTTCATCAGCAGGTAGCCACCTGTGCCCAGGATGCCTCCGGCAAGAAGTGTGCGTGAAAATGTTTTTATAAATGCTCTTCTGGTTTTCAATTATGTCGATTTTTTAACCTGACAGGTCTGCCCCAATAAGCGACCCTAAATGTTTCGATTTAAGATGCTTGCTCCGGAATCTGGACCTGTTAGGTTTATCATTTTATGTCAAATATCTATTTCTTCAATTTCTTTTAATTCTCCTTCTAATTTAATTTCTTTCAAGCTGTGCCAATAATTAAAATTTTCAATATCATCAAAAATTTCAATTACGTCAGCACGCTTTACTTTAGTTTCTTCCAATGATAATATACTCCTGTATGATGAATGCTGATATTGTTTGAAATCATTCGTGAAGCCATGCTTCTTGGGATTCAGGTGGATATATGCAATAATATTTTGCAGATATTTAAGATTCGTGATTCTTTTTTTGTGCGGATGTTCCTGGAATAAACTTCCTGATCTTCCAAATGCTTTATTTATTGCTTTTGCGTAGGCATTGAAAAGATTAGAAAATGGCTGATGTAGTTTGCTTTGTTCGTTAAAATATTTTCCTGGAAGGTGTTCAGGGTCTTTAATCCTGAGTAAAAAATGAAAATGGTTTTTTAACAGGCAATAGCTGTAAATATCGCAAACACTCAATAAATATTTTTTTACCAGGTTAAGGAAATAACGATAATTATCCTCCTCAAGGAAAATATTCTCCTTATTGTTTCCACGGTTATAAAAGTGGTAGAAATAGCCCGGTTCGAAAATTTCAGCCATTTGTTTGTAGATTTTGGTTAATAGTTGGGTTGGTTAACCTAACAGGTCGAGAACTCCTGTCGGGTTTGCCGGTATGATTAGAGTTGATGGATGTTTCCGTGGGCAGACCTGTTAGGTTTTGCTCCTTCCGGGTTATTGATGAAAAAGTTTTGTGA
>CAYNDN010000355.1:3672-5717 GCA_964395075.1 uncultured Lentimicrobiaceae bacterium
CCGGGTTATTGATGAAAAAGTTTTGTGATTTGGATTTGTGAACCTAACAGGTCGAGAACTCCTGTTGGGTTTGCCGGTATGATTAGAGTTGATGGGTGTTTCCGGGGGCAGACCTGTTAGGTTTTGCTCCTTCCGGGTTATTGATGAAAAAGTTTTGTGATTTGGATTTGTGAACCTAACAGGTCGAGAACTCCTGTCGGGTTTGCCGGTATGATTAGAGTTGATGAATGTTTCCGTGGGCAGACCTGTTAGGTTTTGCTTCTCCTCAAATATCTTTATAACTCCACTCTCCGTATCCAAAACAAAAATCCGGTCCTGTGAATCGATGGCAAGATCGAAGTGCTGGCAACCCGTTGAAAGTTGATCCGGGCCGGCAACCACACATTTGTACTCACCATTTTGACCGTGGATTTTTACCCTTTCGATGCCTTTTTCGCTGGTTACAAAACTTCCATCCGAAAGCAGTGCAATATTTCCCGGGTTGCAGCAGCCGCTGAAGCCGTCCAACTGCATGGAGGTTTTTTTCCAGCTGGAAAAGATTTCTCCGTTTTTGTTGAAAGCCAGAAACTCATGTTTACCGGTATTCACCACCCAAAGCTGTCCTTCGCGTCCAAGTGCCAGATCGAAATGTGGGCTGGGAACGATAAATCCACCAAAGCCTGTTTCTGGATTCTTTTCACCGATGGTGTTGATCAGGTTGCCTTCCAAATCAAAATGATAGACTATCTTGTTTCCGGCATCTGCCACATAAACGTCGTCGTCCTCAACTGCAATGCTCGTGATGTGTGTATTTTGATCGATAGCGGGCCACAGGTTCAATAACTGAATGTTTCTGTCATAAACTTCAATGTGGTCCTTGCTGCCAATAAAAACTTTACCGTCAGGATGCACCGCTATGCAGGTTGCAGGATTGATAATTTCTGATTCTTTGATGATATCACCAACTTTGTTGATGATACAAAGCCGGTTTTCGCCGGCAACAAAAATCCTGTCTTTTCCATCAATCGCCAACGCGTAGGCGCCTTCAATTTTGGGATTGATCTCACCGGATTTGGTGTAGCAAATCTCTTGATCGTCAATTCGCTTAAAGTCATCAAGGTTATACTCGTAAGGGTTTTCGGCCTGTTTGGGTTCATAATAAAAATCCCAGACCATTAAACCTACAATAGCCAGTAGCAGGATTAGCGCTGATATGATGATTAGTTTCTGTTTCATTTTCGCATGTTAAGACAAACCATTTTTTTGGAATCGCGCATGAGTAAATAGCCATCGGCAATGGCGATGGGCCCCCAGGCATCCTGCCCTTTGATGATGCGCCTTTCGTCCATGATTTGAAATCCGCTCCTGTCAGCTTTGGCGATGAGCAGGGTGCCATCATCATTTACAAAGTAGAATTTTCCATCTGCATGAATAAAAGGCCCCAGCCCAAAGCGCTCCGATTTATCGCTGGTCCAGAGGTATTGCCGTACATCATCCGGACTGGTGCAAACAAACCTGTTGCGTACACTTCCGGCATCTTTTGGAAGGACTCCGTAGATCAATCCATCTACCAAAACAGGCGTTTGCTGTTCACTGGTCAGTCCATTCTTGGGCTTGTACTTGTACAAAAGATCGATGTCAAAACCAGACCCATTTTTAACCAATTGAAACATGGAGCCTCCTGCACCATATCCGGCGGTCATAAAAAATTTTCCATCTTCAAATACCAATGGTGATGGAGCAACTACCGAAGGCGCAAAATCAGTGGTTGTCCATAGTAATTCACCTTGATTCTCGGGTTCGGCTGAAACACCACAAATGCCGCCAATAGCAGCATATACGTACATCTTTTTGCCGCTGAATTCCATGGGCATAATGCTGGAGTGCGACATCTGCCAACTGCCCGGATTGGGTGTTTCCCACAAAACATTCCCGGTTTCGCAATCAACACCAATTAAGAGTGCGTTTCCTCCCGGAGCCAGCACGGCTACATTGTTGTCGATGAGCGGGCACTGGCCGGTGTACCAAAATGGAATATCGGAGCCATATTCCCGCACCATATCGAG
>CAYNDN010000356.1:0-5687 GCA_964395075.1 uncultured Lentimicrobiaceae bacterium
TTGCGGCAAAGCTGGTAAGGCCCCGACAGGTGTTGTTGCCAATGGTTGTATTGATAAGGTTTACATTTGCATGCCTATCAACATAAAGACCAACTGCTGTACCTGGCCCCCAGCCGGGATCAGGGATGCGCAGGCCATCAGTTACCTGGAGATTAACTACTGTGCCTGAAAAGCGCCCTTCATTGTGCAAACTGCCTGAAAGCCCAATGCCACCGCCTTCACCGCCTGTTACCCACGGATCATCATCCGGTCGAAAATTTCGGATCGCTATGTTTTCGCACCTGAAAGTTTTATCAGGTTCAATAGTATTACCCATTCCTAAAACACCTCCTCCTTGTAAGCTGTCGAAGGTTATGTTTTTAAGCAACAATTTATCCGGATAATCGAAACCCATACCTGATGTGGAATTATCCTGACAATTCCTAAATGCAATATTGCTTATTGTTAAATCGCTACATGCTAAGAAATACATACCACCACATCTCATTTGAAAAATATCATATTCATATGTATTTTGTAATGTTAGATTGGTGATTTTAAAGCCTTGTTGAACACCGCTACTGAAATAGAAAGAATAGGATGAATCTCCTTCAAAAATGGTATTTTCTTTACTCTCACCAATCATTGAAACATAGCTACGTCCATTAAACGGGAATTTTTGCTGGTTCAAGGCTGTTGAATATACCCCATCCATCAAATAGATGTTTAGAGGGTTTGAACTATCAGAGGCAATTTTTGTACAAGCCCATGCAATTGTTTTAAGTGCAGTTTCCGGAGTTAGGCCATCATTATTGTCATCCCCGGTTTCAGGATCAACATACAAATCGCTTGCAACCGGTTCAATTTTTCCGTTATCCACTGATATTGTAATATCGTTGTTAGGAAAATTCAATAAATCATAAGAATAGATAAAGTAGTAATCAGGCTCTAACACGGTGCAGGTATCCAATAAAATATCCATAGGCCCGCTATAACTTATCTTACCAATATCCATTGCCACAGGTGCAAAATTCATAAATACACTATTCTTGTTTTCAGGATCAAAAGCAATTTCTGATTCGTATAAATTCATTATACCACCACCTCCATTTCTTGCATTATTCTCTTTAATGATGTTGTCAGAAATGAAAATCTCACTTGAAATTATCATTATGCCTCCCCCGACATCGGCTGTGTTATTCCTTATGATATTTGATTGAATGGTAACTTGTAATGCTTCATCAACAAAAATCCCACCGCCACGCAATCCGTCACCATGCCCGGAGCCATTTGTTAGTGTAAACCCAATCAATGTGATCTCTTTCTCATATGTTCCGTCAATAAACACACAACTCCCCGATTGATTGCCGTTGATGATCGTATTTTTGATGTATGACCTGTCCTGAGTAGTTAAAAATAAACTACCCATTGTGATGTCGATTGGATTGTAAATATGTATATTTTCGTAATATGTGCCTGGATAGACCAATACAGTGTCACCGGAAGAAGCAGCGAGGTATGCTTCCTGGATTTCGGTAAAATCACCGGTACCGTCAGGTTTAACGGTGAGAATGGTTGGGAATGTTGTTGCCGGGTACAGCAGGATGAAGAATGTAATTATTAGGATTTTGGCTGTCGTTGTCAAGGATGTTGTCATTGTTATCGTGGTTGTCAATATTGTTGTTATTTTGTCTTATGCTTTGCCCTATGCTCTATGTGTTCTGCTTTGATGTTGTTTTAAATTGACTTTTCTCAGTGTAACTCTGTGGCTCCTCCAATAACTCAGTGGTTTTATTTTTTTACCACAAAGACAGCAGAGAAGCCACAGAGGAAACAGAGCTTATTATTATCTGATTAAAACAATTTTTCCGGAGTCCTGCTGCTTTCCATCGATGGTCAGGTGGTAATAGTACACACCGTTACCAGCATTGGTTCCGTTACTTCCCGTGCCGTCCCATTTGGCCCGGAAAAGCCCTTCGGGCATCCGGCTGTTGAGCAGTGTAGCAACTGTTCGTCCGTTCATATCGCGTATGGTCAGGCTAACCCGGGCCGCCTGGTCCATCCTTATGGTAAACGTGGTTTCGCTGTTGAACGGGTTGGGAGCACAGCTTACCTCTGGCTCTGCCATTAATGAAACCTCAGCAGCAACGGCTTTGAGGGATACCACATGATAGTTTGCATGCTCCCCGTGGTAGAGCGTTCGCGGTTCCCATGCCTTACGTGCCGGATTGTAAACAGCATAACCGGTTTTTTGGGCCGGTGCTGATTTGTATCCTTCCCAGGTTTCAAAAGTAAGCGGCGTTCCGGGAGCTACGCCTTCAAGGTAAGCACTTACCTGTGTAAGTGTATCGCCTTGCCGGCGAACTGCAGCACCTTTAACCACCCCGTTGGCCAATACGGCAATTTCCTGTATGTCGCTGGTGCTGTCGGTTTCTACGAATAGCGGCAGATAGTCTGCCTGTTCCTCAAATTCGAAATATTCGGTTTCAAGTGCCAGCATCTCTTCTGCGGCAGCCAGAGGTTGGTTCCAAACCAGGGTACATTGTTGGTTTACAGAAATCTTTACCATGTCCCCGTACTGGATGGGAGTTACATGGCCTTTGTACCTCCATTCCGGGTCATTGTTTATATTGTGGATCATGGTCCAGTATTGTGCCTTGATCTGGGTAACATACTGCAACACGCCGGCAGGTATGGCATCCAGCGGCATTTGGCCATCCTCTAAAAAGTAGCCAACCCAGGTTTCACCTGCACTGAGGGTAATGGGGGTATCCGGATCCAGTATGGCACCATAAAGGTTCATTTTTGGAGCCTCATCATCGCTCAGGATATCAAGATAAAGTTCGTAGCCGTCTGTGCTTCTTACTTCAGTCAATTGGCCCGTCCAGAATGGTTCATTCCATGTTAAATTATAAACAGGGTTTTCTCCAATTAATTCAAGTTCCACATCGGGGAAATAGTTGATGTTGTCCAGCACTGGAATAACTTCGGCCGGATCATTATCTGCGCGTTCCAGGCGGGGGAATGAGAGCCAGTTCCAGCCACTTTGCAGGCCAAGTTTGTCGGTATAGGCATCTATCACTGATATATTAGAGAAATTGGCATTAGGCCAGTAGATCTTGTTGGATTTGGTATTCACAACGGGTTTAAAGTCGTCATACTGCTGTCCAATGCTATAAGGCCTGTTCAACAGATTACTGCTGGCTATATCATCCAGGGTCTCGTCATTATATCCTCTAATCACGCCAAAGGCAACTTCAGATAAACCATTTGGGTTGTCCACCAATTTGTTATGAAAATATCTTTCATTTAAATGATTGAATGAAAGCGCCGATTTTACATCATCAAGAGAAGTATAGCTAGAGGTATAGTCATCCAAATCAATGGTTGCAAGGTAATTTTCTGTATTAATTATGTCCTGTGCACAGGTTAAAAAGGCTTTGTGCCTGTAATAATCCACTTCAATATCAAGTGTGCTGAATAGGTTTTCGTTGGTGTAATCAATGGTTTCGATTATTGAAAAATCAGATGGGTCCAACACGTAGAAATAAGGAAGTGTGAGATTGGCCAGGTAAACCTCATCAAGTTCATGGTTGTATTCCATATCGTAACCATTGAGAATCGTAAAAGAATAGCTCTGGTCGATGGTAGATGTGGAAAGGTCGATGGTTACAATTTTTGTATAATCGTCACTGAGCAGTAAGTATAGCTCTTCTTCACTTTCATTCAGCGCCATTTTTCTGCAATCGTAGGATGCAAATCCTGTTGGAAGCGTTAATGTAGTATAGGTATAGGTTGAGGGATTGATAAGGAATACTTTATCCCAGGCTTTGCAAACAATCTCATCACCTGTATTTAATATTTGTTCAATATGATTAACCAATCCGGTGAAAGTAATGGTTGAAACCAATTGATTGGTTTGGCCATTAATTACATAAATTTCCATATCCTTTTTTGAAGCAACAAAAACCTTGTTTGTGTTTTTATGATATACGGCTTGCGTAAGATACTTACCCAAAGGGAGAATATCAATTAGCTCATTGGTTGCACAATTCACTATTGCAATGCCTGATTCATCGTAGTCTATCTGGCTGTTAACAAAGTATGCTTTGTTGTTTGTTGGATTATAACAGCCGGAATTTGTTTTAAAAGCTGTTTGTCTCACATCAATCAATGAAAGATCTTCACGAATTCGACTAATAGTACCTTCTTTGGGATTTGCTGAAACAATGATTTCTGTTGCACTTTGGATGCCAATAGTTATGTCAAAAGACTCGCAGCCAGCATTGTTAAACGGTATGTAATAGTCATGGGTAATCAAATTGAACCAACCAATAGCTTTGCCTCCTAAATATACACGGTTTTCTGCTTGATTTATCTGAAGGGTCTTCGCCGACAGGTCAGCAAATGGATATGGAGAGTTTCCAATTCCCTGATAAACATTCCCGCCTAATTTACTGTAAAAACTCAATCTTGATTGATAAGTTTTTAAGGTCAAAATTGCTATGCCTTCATTTTGATAAGGCTTTACATCATAAATAAAATGCTCCAAATCTAAGCCAATTTGTTGTTTGAAACTTAGATCATCTATATCAAAAATATGTAATGCCTGTCGATTTGAATTTTGATATACATAATCGTAACTTACCCCTAACTCATTTGTGTGTAAACTAAATAATTTCCTGTATTTCTTTCCGGCTTCTGAGTATGTTAAAACTGTTTGTAAGCTATTAGGGTTAAGTTTAACCAGGTCATCTTCAACAGTAATAAATAGCCCATCGTCTTCATAAGCCATATCGTTTATCTGTGCAGTGAAAACTCTTTGTGTTAGAAAAGCACCTGTTATCGCATTATAAGCCCTGATAGTTGTGCCATTTGTACCGTCCCAGGAATTCACCATCCAATAGAGGATTGTATCATTCGTATTCACTACGACTGACGTTGATAGCTGGTTTGAAATATCAGGCATCTGATCTGTTGCGAAAATGGCATTGCTACTCATATCAATGAAGTACAAGTGGTTGGTTGCATCTGCACAATAGACTCTGCCGTTATCAGTGTCGCCGGTAATAAACTTGTTCACGGGTACCTGGGTTAATAACCCATTTACATAAAAATTCCTGGCATCAAACAAGTCTATTGTATTGGTAACATCGCCTGTCCCCGGATCAATGACTAGAATTTCGTGTGTGCCGAAACAGTATATTACGCTGTCAGCATTAAAAAACTGAATCGGCGATGAAGAATATTCATCTGATGGCAATTGGATTGTTGTTTCCAATACATCATTGTTAATACCGGTTGGACTATTATCCGCAATCAGATTATTGATAATACTTACCCCGACAGCACGCTCTTCTTCGTACAATAAATACTCCGCCGATCTGCCGTTCTGGTGTTCAATGGTTATTTGAACCTGGTTTCCTCCTAGTGTGTCTTTGTTTACAGTGAAAGGTGATTGGCTATAAACATTTGCACAAAGCAAAAATAGAATACCAGTAATAAAAATTGTTTTAACATATAGTAATGTTTTCATCTTTTTCTCATTTTAAAGATTGTTTAAATGTTTTGTTTTGCAATCCTGCTTAAAGAATTGTGGGAATTTTAGCTGATTTCAAACCAAAATTCTGCTTTTACGTTGAGGAGAGTGGGTTTGCGTTTCCTCCCCTTGCCGAACCTTACTGATGTTATTATGCTTCTTCAAAACT
>CAYNDN010000357.1:0-3579 GCA_964395075.1 uncultured Lentimicrobiaceae bacterium
ACCTATTTTTTCACAAAAGGACTTAAGCGAGGCTTTACAGGCAAAGAATTAATTGAAAGGGTAGGTCATAATGTAATAGCTGAGGTGGTTACCTCAATTTTATGCGGAGGTAATGTTAGAGCTTTAACTGAAGGATTGACACAACGGAGAATCCTGATTTCCAATGCATCCTTGTTTTTGACTTATCTTAAAGGTTTAAAATTGTTTTCAAATTTTGAAAAGAATTTAAACTCTATTGTATTCAAAGAGCTTTTGGAAAACAAGCTTAATAATGAAGACAAGGTTTTTCTGCAATGGTTTGTTGGACTTACAGGAAAAAGCATCCAAAATGTTTTAAGAAGTAATCCTGATGTTGTTGAAAAACATTTGAATGAGTTTGACACCCGATTGAAAACAGCATCAAAAGAATTGACAAAAGAATTTGGTGATATTTCAACGAACATCGTCATTGATCAAACAAACTATCTTTTGAAATGGCCTTCATTACTTCAAATATTTTATGCAATTGGTACACAAACATTAGCATTGAGAGGTAGCGAAAAATCAATGTATGGAAAAATGTTTGAAAAACTAATTTTAGGTTCTGTTTTGTCGATTCTTGGTTTTGTACAAATTGATCCGGCTAAAAGTAATAAATCAAAAATGGTTTTCTGGCTTTCACACAGAGAAAACAAACGCGAAAGTGATGCGACCATTTTGGTTAAACCCGGAATCGGAGCCCGATTTGATTTGGGATTTATTGGTCCCGGGAATAGTGAAATCTCACTTGACAAAGTTTCAAGATTTGAGCGAGAAATGAATCACGGCAGACAATTGCATTACATGTCAACGATAATATTAGTTGACCGTATTGGAGCGGGAAGTCGAATTGCTGAGATGGCACAGGAAATTGATGGAACAATTATTCAAATGAGTATGACATATTGGGTAAAAGAGGTGGCGCAAGTCTTAAATGAAAAACTTGAGTTTAAACACCCAATTTTAAAAATGACTTCGGATAAAAGTATCGATTACATTGAAAATGCTATGGGCAAAATTGATTTAAAAGCATTTTTAATATAACCCACGCAATACATCCACACCAGTATTGCACTATTGCTCATGCAATCGGGGAAACAACAACTTCCATGGTGTCTATGTTTTTACTGGAATTCAATTCTTCCTGGTTAATCGTATTTTTTTCATCAAATTAAACGAATTGAACGAATTGAAAATTCGTTTAATCCCCCGATGGATCGGGGCAGGTTGTGCAATTCGATGATTATTTTTTTCTTTGATGATAGAATTACCTTGGATGTTTTACCTGATAGGTTGCTCCCACAAAGTGAACTTTTTTAAGTCTTTTACTGAAAAGATGTAGTAATTTTCCCCCTCAAATCAGCCCGTTTTCAATCATCCTCACAATAATTTCGATATTGCGATCCTTACCGTCAGGATCGTAGCGGTTTTTGAGGTTATAGCCAAAAATACGTGCAAACGACTGGTAAAAAAACGCTGCAAAGTTTCCCCTGAAATCCTGAACCAGGTCGTAGGAAGTATCACCGGTTTCGCGGTCGATGAGTTTGATCAGGATTTTTCCCTGGCTGATGGTTAATTTTCGCAGCTCCCCACCATATTCATGCTGGATTTCCTGCTCCACTTGTTTCATGATCCTCCGCTTTTCCCGATCACTCTCCACGCCGGCAAGCAGCGTTTCGTATTCCATCAGCTTTTGTCCGGCAAGTTTAGCCCAGGGGTAAACTTTCTTTACATTTCTGATGAGCCTGCTGTTTCGTTTTGCCTGCCGCTTGGTCTTAAAAATTTTAAAATCATAAATTTCAATACCGGATATATTCACATAAGGAATAGTATCTTCATCGATCAATTTATACCGAAGCAAAACAAATTTTTTCTCCTGGCCCGTTGCAGCCAGTGAAATGCAAAATAGAAATAAGATGGTTACAACAACGGTTCGCATATTGCAGAATTTATGCAAACAACGTTCCGCAATACAGAAATATTTGAGAATGATTGGATAGAAATTATTCGGGCCTGCTTAATGGATGCAGAAAAAATCAGGCAACTTTCAGTTTTGCAAAATTGGTCTTTTCAAGCTTTTCAGTTGCATAGGGACGCGTTACTTTAAATTCTCTGACATCCTTATTGTTGGGCAATTCAAACATGGCTTCATTTAGGATAAGTTCCATGATTGAACGCAAACCACGGGCACCCAACTTAAACTCGATTGATTTTTCTACAACGAAATTCAATGCCTGATCAGTAAACGAAAGTTCAATACCATCCAGTTCGAACAACATGGTGAATTGTTTAACGATGGCATTTTTTGGTTCGGTGAGGATACGCTTCAGTGCCTGCTTATCCAGCGGATTCAGATACGAAACCAACGGAAGCCTGCCCACAATCTCAGGAATTAATCCAAATTTTTTCAGGTCGGGCGGGGCCACATATTGCAGCATATTCTCCTTATCAACAGTATGAGCATCCCCTTCATTTTTATAACCAATAACATTGGTTCGCAATCTGGAGGCAATAATTTTTTCCATACCATCAAAAGCACCTCCTGCCATGAAAAGGATATTCTGGGTATTGATCTGAATCAACTTTTGTTCAGGATGTTTCCTGCCACCTTGTGGCGGCACGTTAACTACCGAACCTTCAAGCAGCTTGAGTAAAGCCTGCTGAACCCCTTCACCTGAAACATCGCGGGTTATGGAGGGGTTATCACTTTTGCGGGCAATTTTATCAATTTCATCAATAAAAACAATGCCCCGCTCCGCCGACTTCACATCATAATTTGCAGATTGCAGCAGGCGCGAAAGGATGCTTTCCACATCTTCACCAACATATCCGGCCTCCGTAAGAATAGTTGCATCAGCAATGGCAAAAGGTACCTGAAGCATTTTGGCAATTGTACGTGCCAACAGGGTTTTCCCGGTTCCCGTTTCACCCACAATAACGATGTTTGACTTCTCGATCTCAACGTCATCCGTTTTTACACGTTGCTTATTTTGATAAGAAATACGTTTGTAGTGGTTATAAACAGCAACCGACAGGATACGCTTGGCTTCTTCCTGACCAATTACATACTGGTCGAGAAAATGCTTAATCTCGCTAGGCTTCAACAACTTAAAATCCTGGTCGTGTTTTTTTTGTGTAATCGCCTGCTCTTCTTGTAATATCAGTTGAGCCTGGTCAACACATTCCTCGCAAATATTGCCATTGATCCCAGCTATCAGGATTTTTACTTCATCCCTGTTTCTGCCACAAAACGAACACCTGTCGCTTGATTGTTTACCCATATCTTAAATTATTGTCATTTTTTACCGTGTTCAAGCACTTCATCTATCATACCATAATCCTTTGCTTCATGCGATGTCATCCAGTAGTCGCGGTCGGCATCTTCCCATATTTTTTTATAATCCTGATTTGAGTGCATGGCAATTATTTCGTATAGTTCTTTTTTTAGTTTTTGAATCTCACGAGCCGTAATTTCAATATCCGAAGCCTGCCCCTGGGCACCGCCCATTGGTTGATGGATAAGGATGCGGGAATGCTTTAAGGCAGTACGCTTTTTCTCCT
>CAYNDN010000357.1:3589-5687 GCA_964395075.1 uncultured Lentimicrobiaceae bacterium
GCACAAAGCAATACGGCACCCATCGAAGCTGCCATGCCTGTGCAGATTGTTGCTATATCAGACGAAATGTATTGCATGGTATCGTAAATACCCAATCCCGCATAAACCGAACCACCTGGTGTGTTCAGGTAAATCTGAATATCCTTGGAAGTATCAACCGACTCAAGGAAAAGCAGCTGGGCCTGGATAATATTGGCTACATAGTCATCAATGGGTACGCCGAGAAAAATTATCCGGTCCATCATCAACCTCGAAAAAACATCCATTTGAGCTACATTAAGCTGACGTTCTTCGATAATGGTTGGCGAAATATAATTTTTTACTGCGGATGTGTATTTGTGCAAACTTGTGCTGCTGATTCCCCTGTGGTTCACAGCATATTTTTGAAATTCATTTTGTGGAAACATAATTCAATTTTTTATTTAATGGCCAAATAACGAAACCCTGAAACTATTGTTCATTAATCTTTAGGTTCAGTTTCTTCTTCGCTTTTACTATGATCATGATCGTGATCGTGATCATGTCCGGTTATTTTTTTTATTTCTTCTTCAAATTTGGCATAACTAACCTCTTTTAAGTTCAGTGTCATTTCCTCTTTAAGAAACGCTGCTATTCTGCGGCTGAAAAGTTCATCATAAATTCGGCGTGTTTCATCCTTATTTTTTTCGAGGTAGTTATTGGCAATTTGCTCCAGTTGCTCATTCATGGCAGTATCTTCTTCACCCATTGTCTGTCCCGGCATAAAGTATCCCCTGAAATAATTCTTAATTTCCTCCTTTAGGTCAGCATCGGTAACTTTCAGGTTTTCATTCTTTTTAACGAGCGCATTTTCGATCAGTTCCATCTTCATGGCCTTTTGATATCCACCATAATTTTTCTCGATCTCCTCCATCGGTACCTTACCCTCGTTGTTTTGATACAACCACTTCTTCAGGAACTCATCCGGCAGTTCAACATTCGTGTTGCCAAATAAACTATCCATGGCCATGCGTGAGAAAAGCCTGTCGGATTCAGTGGAATAAGCTTTGGAAATCTCCTCTTTCACTTTTTCACGAAATTCCTCTTCTGTTTTTATTTCATCTTTCGGAAATGCAGCCTTAAAAAGTTCTTCATTCAGTTCAGCCGATGTATTGCGTTCAATTTTTGTAATTTCAAACTGGAAATCACTCTCAATGTCTTTGGCATCTTCCTTGTCGATACCAAGCATGGAAGCTGTTTCGGTGTCGCTTCCGGTAGCTTCCAGCGGATTAAATATCACCACATCCCCTACTTTCGATCCAATCACCTGCTCCTGCACCTCCTCTTGTTTCAGGTAACTCACAAGGATCATAGTGTCGTTGGTTATGCCCTCTTCCTTAACCTTACCTTCTTCGTCCAACTCCCTAATATTTACATAAATCATATCATCTTTTTCAACTTCCTCATGCTCAACCATTTTCCCGTTGCGCTTCTTGATTTCTTCTATCTGTTCATCAACACGCTCATCATCAACCTTTATTTCAAGATAATCAACGGCTGCATAATTGGCCAGATTCAATTCAAGATCAGGTGAATAAGCAATGTCGAAATAGAAATTAAAATCCTTCTGGCGGGTAAAGTCCTGTGGTTCCTTATCAGCGTTTGGGATTGGATTACCGAGCAGATTCAGCTTATTATCCCTGATATAATTGGTAATCTTTTCCGAGATCAATTTATTGATTTCCTCCACTTTAACGGCTAACCCATATTTTTTTTGGATTATCCCCATCGGCACTTTGCCAGGACGGAAACCAGGCATGGCGGCTTGTTTTCGGTGGTTTTTTAATTCGTTGTTATAAGTTTCAGCATAGTCCTGCTCCTTCACTTCAAGTTTCAGGGTAGCGGTTAATTCACCTGTTTTCTCTTCTGTAATATTCATTCAAGATTCAATTTAAAATTTCGGCCTGCAAAATTAGTATAATATTATCAATCACAAATATTTGAACAGCTTATCGGATTTTTGTAAAAAAATTGGTTCTACTACCATTTTTGTGGGTAACATTATATTTGCTGATTAGTGTATGTTTTTCAAAAAGTTGGCAGTCAGCAGTATCCAGTAGGCAGTGATAGAGGCAAAATG
>CAYNDN010000358.1:0-669 GCA_964395075.1 uncultured Lentimicrobiaceae bacterium
TCGATCGTCCGCCAGGACATCGAAACGTCAAAACACTGCACAGTCACCGGGTGAATATCTGCCAAACGTGAACGATTCACCCGGTGACTTTGAAGCGGGCTAAAATATTTTTTTTTGGTTACAAAATTGAATCGCTATTTTGAAAATAACAACCTTCTATGTCGAAAAGCAATCAGCAACAGCACCAGGAAGCCTGCCAGGAAGGTAACAGCCCTTAGCTTTTTATTTCCAGAGGATAGCCCGTATAGTGGCGACTGATCACCTACCACTGTCAGCCCGGCCCAATATTTCGGGTGGGTTTTTATGGAAGTAACTGTTTTTAAGAAATCCTGCTTGGCTTGTTGAAGGGCTACATTTTTAGGTAAGCCTTTTTTCAATCCTTCGTAAAATGAGGTCATGATCTGGTTTGCCGAAGCATCATCAAGTGAAAAAAGTGAATAACCCAAATGCCCAGCCCAGGCTAATCACACCTTCACCATCCAACAGTTGCCCACTTCCTGATTTGCAGGCACTCAGCATCACCAAATCAGCCGGGATGTCCATACAACAGATTTCCGATGTCAGCAATGGATCAAATACGTTTTGAGAGGTATCTGAAGGCAAAACCAAACCTGTGTTCATGAGCCCGCTGGTGTCGGTTTTGGTGTGGGTAGCAAAATGGATAACCGA
>CAYNDN010000358.1:679-5685 GCA_964395075.1 uncultured Lentimicrobiaceae bacterium
ATTTTGCAGGTAAGGGACAAGATTCGACTTTTGAGCCTTTTTCCCTGTTAGCAATTCTCCATCAAAAAGATCAGTAAGGTATTCTGCTTCTGCCTGGGCCTGTTCTATTTTTGTATAGCCCTGTCGTATTTGCTCTATTTTCCCTACAAACCCGGGAGCTATAGCAACAAACCCTTCTGCCGGGTTTTTTTCCCGATTCGAATTTGAAGCCAAACCATACAGGGAGTGGTAGTAACTAATTGGGAATTCATGCAGCAGGTAAGGCAATGATTTGTAAAAGGCCTTTACGCCGGGATTGTATGTCAGCAGGATTTCAAAGGGTAGCAGCACCAGTTCCTGGTCCGGTATTATCACAAGCTCTTCAATACGAGTAAACATGCTGGTATTTCCCACCAATATTTCTGTAAGCCTGGTAGCAATATCCTGATAGGTGTGTTTCTCAATAATCCGATCACTAACCGGATTACAAAAATCGATCAGATCATTTACCCGGCTTCTGATGTTTTGGGCTTGCTGGAATCTTTGCCAGGTGATAGTGTCAGGGCTGATTTTGTGTACATGTAATACTGTATCTTCCAGGAAATAGTTTAACAACAACTGCCCATCCTCTACGCTGCCGCTAATCTCATGCAGGGACAGTTCATTGAACTCCCGGTTGATGCTTGCCGGGTATTTGTGAAAAATAATGTTGCGCAATGAATCCTGCTGTAATATCAAGTTGAAAAGTTGCTGTTGTAATTCCGGTATAAGTAGGGTGTCGTTTTTGGCCTCCAACTGCACTTTTTTTATATGCAGCTGTTGATGTTATTGCTCAGCAGGGTATTTAACCGGGCTAAACTATCGGGCAGCTGTGTGGCCTGATTTCTTTGCATCATCATGCTTTTCACCAAAAGGTACTTTCCGGTTTCGGAAAAATGCAGGGCTTTTTCCAGGTAATAGATATCATGATGGTCCTGGTAAAGATCATGAGCGGCATCCATTCCTGCCAGCATGTACCTTCGTATCTCCTTTTTCAGTGCTGTCAATCGGTCCTGCATAAAGGTTTTATCTCGCAGCCCAGCTTCCACGCAATGGCTGTAATAGCTGCAGTTGGCCACAATCAACTGGTTGATGGATTTGAGCGAATCCTTTTCCAGTTCCTGTAACTTTATGGCCATTAAAGATTCCAGCTTCCGGGCAATGATTTCTGGCAACCGTTTATCGGCATTGAACACATCTTGCGGGTTGGTTGCATAATCCAGTGTATCCACATCTTTAGAATTGCAATACAATGCCCTTTGAAAATAGTACAGCGATGAGTCGTATTTTTGAAGTTTGTGGTAGGTCCTTCCGATAACCATATTAAAATAAGCTACTTTTTGGTGAATCGAGCCAAACCGAGAAATACAACTTTTCATCCCTTGAGAATATTTGTTAATTGCTTCTCGATAATCATGTTTTAGTACTTCAAGAAAATTCCCAAAGTTGTCCAGGTATGATGCATAAGCGAGGGTGTCGAGATTGCTGACTGATAAACCGTTGAAATACTGTTCATCAAGTGTCAATTCTCCAATCTGAGAATAAGCGTAGGCCAGCACATTGTTTATGTAGGGTTCAAATGAATTCTGACGGCTTTGCATATGGTGAAGTGCAATATTAAAATATACAACTACTTGCTGCCAATCTCTCATAGCATAATAAACCCGACCAATCCCATAATTGAAATTAAAATGCCACATATTTTGGTTAGTTTTAATTTCTTATAGCCAGTTTAAACCTTCATTACCATATAATAAGGCCTTTTCAAAATCTGCCTTATCCTGATAAAATCGCATGAGATTAAGGTAATCATTAAGTATAGATTCATTTTTTCCTGTGTCAATCTCCCTTTCAAGTCTCAGTGATTTTAGATAGTACAATTCAGCACTATCATTTTCCTTCAGTTCTGAATAGTATTTACCAAATGAATAATAAATTCTTGATTCATGTTTTGAATTTACTGAGGAGTTAAGTTTCAAAGCATAATCTAAATAGCCAAAGGCACTGTCATAGCAATTCTTATTTCGCCATGCGTTCGCTAAATTGATTGATATATCAATGAGTTCATTCGTGTCATTTAAGGAAAGCCTTGTGTAAATTCGTTTGTATATTCTTAATGAGCTGTCAAAATTATGAGTGTAATGGTAACAATTACCCTTTCTTTTTCGAAGTTCAAAATCCAAATCTTTTATCTCTATTTCATTCCAAAACCTTAAGGCATTGCTATAATTCTTTTGATCATAATAATAATTGAAGCTATCCACAGCAGCAAAATCCTGAGATCTGGATGATTTTGCACAAATCACCAAAGCAAAAAACACGGCCAATATGTATTTGATTTTGAGTACCATTGCTTTTTCAAAAGTATTTCTTTTCCTAAAAACAAAAAATTAAATGTTAAAAAATGTTCACAAAACGGGGTTTGTGACTCAATATAGTAAAGGCGCCTTGTTACTAATCAGTCTTCAACAAAAAGATAAAATTCAACAAGGGCAAAACGGATAAATTTTTTTTCAGCACAGTATCTGTAATGGATCGCAATACTGCAAATCTAAAAGCACCGTGTGGTGACCTGAATTGCCCGGACACTTTCTGCTTTACTTTTATATTTCTTATTGCCCTTTCAGAGGCATTGTTATCTGGAGGCATCTCCGGACGATAAAGAAAAGCAAATAAATATTGCCTGTATTTTTTCAGGCGGTTTTGAAAACGGACAAGGTCTGGTTTACCAGTTGGCAGGGTAAATTTTATCAAAAAGTCAAGCCGTTTTTCAAGCCGAGTTCTCCGCGGATTATCAATGTAATAATCCACGGTATTCATTTGTCCTTTAAGTTTCAATGCTAATTGAAAAAGCACTTTGCATGCCTGACTCCATTTATGAACATAAAGGTCGTTCAAATAATTCAGGTTTCGGAGCAAATGTGCAATGCATATTTGATGGGAGGCAGCCGGGGTGTTAAAGTGGCTTGTCCAACAATCATGAACAAGTACTGAATTTTCGAAACCATTTTCAAAGTGTTTCCTTTTCTGCCTTTCTGTCCTCCCGGCTTAAGCCCACTGCTTTCTCTTAAGCTTTTTCGTTTGGGACGGTTCTCATCTTTAGAAGGGGGTATCGAACTATTATTGCTGTTTTTGGGGTGTTCATATTTTGATAAGCGATGTCTTAAATCTGCATTTTTCTGGGTTAAAACATTAATCCGCTCTATAAGAACAGCAACCAGGTTACGTAATTCTTTTACATCTTCTGTTATGCAGCAAAAGTACTGCCGCTAAATAAGACTATTAAGTTTTTGATGGTTTCGAGCTATTTTTTACATCCGATAGCAATTTGCTCATTCTATAGCAAAATAGAAAATATCCATATAAAATTGCTGTTTTATTGACACTGAATAGTTACCTTTTAAATTGGGAAAACAATTGTAAACCTGGTAAGGAAATTCGTTCAAGAACTCAATTGTCAGTCCGTTAGAGATTAAACTATTTACAACTTCACTCAAGCTGTGATGCCATTCAAGGTGTGTTAAGTTCTCCTTTGAAACCCTGGATTTGTCGGTATATGAATGTTCAACAATTGACTCAATTGGTTTTGACTTGAAATAGCTATCCCCAATTTGAGCATTTTGGTTTAATGTGTAAATAAACGGATGGAATTCCACCATATAAAAAATGCCGTCCGGTTTCAGAAAGCGATTTATAATCTTTGCCCACGCATCAAGGTCATTCAACCAGTTAATGGCTCCATATGAGGTGTAAACAATGTCGAAAGTTTCGTTCAAAACATTTTCAAGATCATACACATTTGACCGAATAAATTTCGCTGGTATTTTTACCTCACCGGCCAGTTCCGTGGCTTTTTGTATGGAAGCATCAGAAATGTCCACACCCACAACCTTTGCTCCCTGTCGTGCCAACGATAAAGTATCCAATCCAAAATGACACTGCAGGTGAAGAAGGCGCTTTCCCCCAATTTCACCTAATTCTTCAATTTCAATATGCTTTAGTGAAGATTTACCTTGCCTGAAACCGGCCACATCATAAAAATCAGAATTTATATGTAAAGTCGTTAATTCGTTCCAACTTTGCCTGTTATTTTCAAAATTATCCATTGAATTTTTATTTTACATCAAATTTCCCACAACACCGAAACAAGTAAAAACCAATTCGATGGATGCAATTTCCTTGATCATGTTCTGTGCAATTATTTATAAGCTGTACTTTTGTTATAGATGACAGGCATCTGTCCCTTCCATTGTTGCCACAGTTCATCATTCGTGATAAGATCTGCCATAAAGTGGCCTACATTGATCCGGCTGATTTTACCATCATCTAATATGCTTCTTGTTGGAGAAGGATAGATTTCAATTTCTGAAGTTTTGTCCTCGTCAATTAATGATGAAGGCCGGACTGCCGCCCACCCGATAGCTTTATCTTTTTGACCGATGACGATTCTCAGGTATTCTGCTGCCTGTTCATTATCAGCGTGAGGAGGAAGAAAAATACGAAGAAAGCCAATGATCAACTTCTGAGAAAAAGGAATGGGTTCATTGAGGTCGCGGTTTCGGTTGGCAACCGTATTCATCAGAACAAATTTTGTGGAGGTTTCCGATTTGTTTGCTTTAATGGCCATGCATAAGCGGCGGGTGGCATCCGTTACCAGCCGGCGCGGTTTACCAAAAAGCCCTTTAAAGGTCAGGTTATGGCCCAGGCAGGAAGCTACGGCACCACAGCCTGCAACATGTTGTTCCAGCTCCTTATCGGATAATTCCAGTACACTTGCAGCGATCACCGTCAGGCACTTATGATTCTTTATGCCGTCAGATATTTTTTCGGCTGATCGCACAATCGCTTTTACATCATGCCCGCGATTGAGCAACTCCTCAACCAACCGTATTCCTGTTGCGCCACTTGCACCTACTACCAGTATTATCATTTAGGTTCTACTACCATTTTTGTGGGTAAATTCTTCTTTGCTGAGTAGTGTTTGTTTT
>CAYNDN010000359.1:0-5324 GCA_964395075.1 uncultured Lentimicrobiaceae bacterium
TTAAATTTTGCGTACTAATGGTGTCTAAAATTGATTTAGCTCGTTCATATTCGCTCTGCTGAGCGTATATATTTGCTTTGCGCAAAAGGGATCTTGTTAGCATGTATCTATAGTTCTTTTTGTTACCAATATATATTGCGCTGTCGATGAATTGTTGTGCAAGATTTAAATCTTTAAGTTCCAAAGCGCAGGTTGAAAGGCTGATATAGAGAATTCCCAGTTCGTACAAATCACCGGTTTGAGTATAAAGTTGTTTCGCTTTTATGAGAAATGGCCAGGCTTTTTCAAATAATTTACGATCCATATAAATTTTGCCCAGGTTTTGATTTGTTAATGCCTGACCCTGGATGTGGTTTTCCCTTTTGAAATAATTCAATGCCTGATTCAGTATTTTTTCTGATTGATCCCATTGCCCTAAATTGCTGTACAGTAGGCCAATGTTTACTTTAGCGTATGCTGCACCAATTGAATCCCCAAGTTTTAATACTATTTCCAGCGCCTCAAGATAACTTTCGAGTGCAGGAACATATTTTTCCAGCAGGTCGTAATTTATTCCGAGATTATTTTTACATCTTCCGGTAAAATCAAGATTGAATTCGGCGTAGGCCGTCTGTAAAGCAAGTTCGTAATGACTGTTGCTGATGCGATAAAAACCCTTGTAATAAAAAGCCAGTGCCATAAAATAGTAAGTTTTTGCCAGCAGTGAGTCCGACTGCAAATCTGACACCAAAGGAAGTACTTCGTTGGATGAGGTAATTGCTGAATCCGGGTTGCTTTGCACCAGTTTTTTTATTTGCTCTTGCAAGTCAACGGCCTGTTGGAGGTCTTGCGCGTGTGAATTATTGGTTAACGCAAAGAGTAATAGCAAGCCCCCGATGATAAATAAATTTCGTTTTACACTCAGCATTCTTATTTCCATAAATTGTTAAACAGCAAAAATACCCAAAAGATTTAACTATTTATGGGAGGAAATGCCAACCAGTCGTCATTCCAGCTCTATGCACCGGAAATTAAGCTGACAAATGATTTTTATTCCTGGCACAAGATTTTATTTTGCAAGATAGGCATTATACACCTTCTTCCCGCCATAAGCTGCGCCGAGTGCCAGCAAAATGCCAATGCCACCGGCTATGGGTGCGCCGCCGCCAACGTGGGTGTTGCCGCCAGTGGGAGTGCCCTGAATGTTGTTGGGCGGAGGTGGGGTTTGGGCGAGGGAGAAGTTAATCGTTATTAATGTAATCGTTAATGGTGCTGCTAAGGTTTTTATGAATGTTTTCATGATTTATGATTTTTGATGTTAGAAGTTAGATGTTAGAATGTAGAAGGAAGAAATTGGAGGATAGATGTTTTTAACTCTAAACTCTAATTTCTATCCTCAACACTCTGTTTTAATATCTAATGTCAGATATATGATTTAGGATGCGGCTTACATATCAAAAATCGCACATTTTAGATCGGACATCGTATATCATTTTATAAAGACTTTCTCTGCTTTTATTCCATTTTCCATTTTAAACGATAACCAGAATACATGGGATACCGGGGATTATGTTCGGTATAAGCATAAGCCATCCGTTGAAAACCAGGTGTATGCCAAAAAGTATAAGCCTGATGAGCGAAATTAGAAATTTGATCAGAAAATCGACATGGAAAATCCGGAGTATCACAACCTGAAACAGGATGTATATTTTGGTCAGTTCGTATTTATATCGTCAGCCGCTTTCAGACTGACCGTAAAATTTTTTCCATCTTTCTGCCATTAGCCAGCTCATCCACTAATTTATCCAAATACCTCACCTGCCTGGTTATTGGTGTTTCAATTTCCTCGATTCTGTAGCCACAAATTACGCCTTTGATCAAGTGAGCATTAGGATTGAGTTTGGCTTTAGAAAAAAATGTTTCAAATGTTGCCTCTTCATCGATCATTTCCTGTATTATGTCATCATTAAAGCCTGTAAGCCATGTTATGACCTGATGTAGTTCTTTTTTTGTCCTGCCCTTGCTTTCCACCTTAGCAACATAATGCGGATAAACCGAAGCAAACTTCATCATCGCAATTTTACGGTCATGTTCCGGAGTCGTATTCATGGTTTCTGTATGTTTAAGAGTATGTTTTACTGATTTTTCGCGAAAACAAAAACACGCAACAGTATATCCTGTTTAATTTACCAGGCAATTTGTAGCACCACATTGCCGGTTTTCCTGCCTGATCTTACATAATCGTATGCCTCCCCAATCTGATCAAGTTGGTAGGATTTTTCGATAATCGGCTTAAACTTCCCTTCTTCCAGCAATTGCCTGATAAAAAGTACACTGCGCCGGCAATCAACGGGCAGTGGAAACTTCACCTTTTTACCATTAGAAAGTGGAGTAATTAAAGCCAGCAAAGGATTTTGGCCGCCGGGCCCCAATTCCGATGAAAGATAAATGCCACCCGGCCTGAGCAAGGGTTTGCATTTCCCGAAGGTGCTTTTCCCTACCGCGTCAAATACATAATCGTATTTTTCCTTGTCCCGTGTAAAATCCTCCTGCTGCCAGTCGATGACTTTGTCCGGGCCCAAAGATTTAACAATATCACGGGCAGCTGTTGAAGTGGTGGCGGTGACTTTCGCACCATAAAATTTAAGCATCTGGACAGCCGCCGATCCAATGGCACCCGTGGCACCATTTACCAGCACTTTGTCGCCTTTGGCCATTTTCACTTTATTGATAAAATTGAAGGCATAATGCGCGCCCTCGCCACTGGCGGCAGCCTCTTGGTAGGAAATGCTTTTAGGAATTGTTGCAATGCCTTTATCTTCTGGAAATGTCATATATTCAGCCTGGGATTGCACACCGGTATCATCAAACCCCCAGACCCTGTCGCCCGGTTTAAAACCTTTCACATCTTTCCCAACTTCAACCACCTCGCCGGCAAAGTCAGTTCCGGGAATCAGATGCCGTGGTTTAGGCAGGCCTGCGAAAAACCGGATAATAAATGGTTTGCCCCACAGGATGCCACAATCCGTTCTGTTTACAGTTGTTGCATGAACCCTGATCAACACTTCATTTGCTTTGGAAACAGGCCTGTCAATTTCTTTAATGGTGATCACTTCGGGGCCACCATATTGGTTTCGTGATGCTGCTTTCATAATTAATCAACTTAGAATTTACCACACACTTATTTTGAATAAAACAATTTATTGATCAAATCATTCCGGCCACGGGATTTGAGGTCGTTGATGATGGAATGCCTGAACTCTTTTTTGTACCAGAAAAAGAATTTGCGCTGGTTTTCTTTGGCATGCCTGCTGCGTGCTGTATAAATTTTTTCGAGCGTATAAGGATGGTATCCCGAATAATACACAACAGTTGCCAGGGTCATGGGCGTAGGCGTGAAATCCTGCACCTGCTCCAGTTTAAAATCCATATTTTTGGTCTGGATGGCCAAATGGGCCATATCTTCGGCATTACTCCCGGGATGGCTTGAGATGAAATATGGAATGAGTTGTTGCTTTAGGTTTTCTTCCCTGTTTATTCGGATAAACTCCCGGTTGAGGTCGCCAAAAAGTTTGAATGAAGGCTTACGCATAAATTTCAGCACTTCATCCGACGAATGCTCCGGAGCCACTTTCAAACGCCCTGAAACATGATGTTTGATGACTTCGCGCAGATAGATCCTGTTGTTTTTGTCCGTTGCTTTCCGGCCGGTTTTGTGAAGGATCATATCGTAGCGGATGCCACTGCCAATAAAAGCCTTTTTTACTTTGGGATGCCGGCGAACCTTCTTGTAAAGGTCGAGCATGGGTTTGTGGTCGGTATCGAGGTTGGGGCAAATTTCGGGAAAAATACAGGAGGGCCTTTTGCATTTTTTACAAATATCTTCATGAATACCCTTCATTTTGTACATGTTTGCCGAGGGGCCGCCCAGGTCAGAAATGTAACCTTTGAAATCGGGCATTTGGGTAACCTTCTCTACCTCTTTCAACACGGATTCTTCTGACCGGCTTGCGATAAACTTACCCTGGTGTGCCGAAATAGTGCAAAAAGTACAACCCCCAAAACAACCCCGATGGATGTTGATGGAATGGCGGATCATCTCGTAGGCAGGGATGGCCCCTTTATTCCGGTAGCGGGGATGGGGCATACGTGTATAAGGCAGGTCGTAAACCCGGTCGATTTCCTTCTCCTGAAACGTTGGCCAGGGCGGATTGACGACCACCTTTTTATCGCCCACCCGCTGGCTCAGCACTTTGGCCTCCATCTTATTGGATTCCTCTTCGATGTATCGGAAGTTGCGGGAAAAAGTTTTTTTATCCTTCAGGCACTCCTCATGCGAGGCCAGTTCAAATTCATACCAATCTTTGGAAGTGGCATATTCCTTGTCAGGGTTAGTTAAAAAGGAAGTCTGGGGAATGTTTGTGAGGCTCTCAACCGGAACCCCCTTTTGTACCAGGCGTGCAAAATCAACAATGGATTTTTCGCCCATCCCGTAAAACAACAGGTCGGCTTTGGTATTGACCAAAATGGAAGGCATCAGCTTGTCAGACCAGTAATCGTAATGCGTAACACGCCGAAGGGAAGCCTCAATACCTCCAATAACCAGAGGTACATCGGGATACAGATCTTTTAGTATGTTGGAATATACTTTTGTGGCATAATCGGGCCTGAAGCCTGCCTTGCCGCCAGGCGTGTAAGCATCGGTAGAACGTTTTCGCTTGCCGGCGGTATAATGATTTACCATCGAATCCATGTTGCCGGCGGTAACGGCGAAAAACAGCCGTGGCCTGCCCAGTTTCCTGAAATCCCGCAAATCATCCTGCCAGTTGGGCTGTGCCACGATGGCCACTTTTAAGCCCTCGGCCTCCAGCACACGGCCAATTACGGCAGCCCCAAACGAAGGGTGATCAACATAGGCGTCGCCGGAAAAAATAATAACATCCAGTTCGTCCCATCCCAGTGCCTTGACTTCCTTGGCTGACATGGGAAGCCATTGTGTAATATCTGATTGATTTTCCAAAAGTTTGCTTTTATTGTTAAAGAACAAAGTAACAATATTTTGAGTAATTTCTATGCTAACAAATTAGTTTTGGTTAAGTGAGCTGGAGCAAGTTCCAACGGGATTACCTGCCCGCTTCACAGCAGGGAAAACGACCGTGATTTGTTCCTTGAAGTTAATTTACCGTATGCTTTCCCTGCCGATTTTAGTCTCATTAATTATAGAGAGTTTTAAGAGTAGGATTCAACAATGGGGAAATAATTTGCCCAGTCATTTATGGCGGGGTTAAATAATTAACATACAATAACTTAATCAAAATCCAGAAAAATTTTGACATTTAAAAATA
>CAYNDN010000359.1:5334-5684 GCA_964395075.1 uncultured Lentimicrobiaceae bacterium
TAAATGGAAAATTTTTTATTCCCCGCCATAAATGACGGGGCTACTGATTATCTTTGATTTAGGAAGTAATCATTAATATTTATGAATAGGGCAGGTTAGGAATAATTCAGTCATTCAAAAAGGTTTTTGTTTTAGCCCAAAAACAAGCTGGGAGTTACTAATAAAAGCATATAACATGTTTTGGTTTATCCAGGTTGTTAGACAAAAATTATTATGTTTTTCTTTTGATAATCAAAGATGCTCAAGTATGACTTTTTCGAGTTCTTCTTCGGTAGATTCGCCGTAGCCAACCTGCCTATGAATTACCTTACCGTTGCGGCCTATGAGGTACATAGTTGGATAACCTGAAA
>CAYNDN010000360.1:0-5668 GCA_964395075.1 uncultured Lentimicrobiaceae bacterium
AGACATCTACATTTTGTGCTCCTTTTACAACTACAATATTTTATATCACAGCCAAAATTTTTAGATAATTTCATCTGTTTAAAAATGGCCACACCCTGCCCCAATTTTTCGGGGAATGCACAGCCTGCCCCGCTATTGCGCATAGCCGTCAGGCTAAGGAATATTTACTTGATTTTAAAGGGTTCTTATAGCATATAGAGGGAATGGAAAACAGTAATTCCAGCATTAGCTGGCCAGGTAAGGAGCAGTTTTGATGCTTTGCTACAAACTGACTTCATTGAGTTTTTGGCACGACAAACAAAATTTGTGCAACGTAAGCCAATATTGAACGGTGAAAGATTTGCTGCCATGATGGTATTTGCAGAAGGCTCTTTAGCTGATACAAGTTTGATAGAGCTTTGTGAAGAATTTCGGTACAACAATACCGAAAGCATCCGGAAGCAATCTCTGCATGAAAGATTCAACGAACGTGCGGTAGCTTTTCTAAAATTGTTATTAGAAAATGTACTTGTTCATCAGATTGACTCTGGTGGGTTCAAAGAATTATTACCAGGGCAAAAAGCCATTAAGGTCAAGGATTCTACATCCTTTCAGTTGCCAGATGAGTTAAAGGATATCTATCCTGGTAGTGGGGGTGCCTCATCGAAAGCATGCTTAAAAATTCAATTTGAGTATGATTTAAAAACGGGCAAAGTTACCGATTTGTCTGTAGGTGGGTTTACAACAAGCGACCTAACCAACAGCTATTAGACAAAAGACCAAATAGAAGCCGGGGACTTGCTTATCCGCGACTTGGGCTATGTAAGTATGGATTTTCTGGAAATCATTGATAAGCGAGAGGCCTTTTTTCTTAACCGGATAAAAAGCAATGTTTCACTTTGGATTAAAAACAAAGAAGGATTATTTGAACCGCTGGATTTATCCAGGATAGAAAAGCGAATGCGCAAGGGCAAGATATCTACCCGGCAAGTTAATGTGTATGTTGGGGCAAAAAAGAAAGTTCAATGCAGACTAATTATCGAATGCCTGCCACCAGAAGTAAGTGCTGAAAAACTCAGGAAAGCCAAAAGGGCGGCTCAAAGAGAAGGAAGAACTCTGGGCAATGATACCAAAGCGAGAATAGGTTTGAATCTTTTTGTAACCAACATGAGTGATGAAGATCTGCCTATGGAAAATGTATGGCCACTCTATCGTTTGAGATGGCAAATCGAATTGGTTTTTAAAGTATTCAAATCGGTAGCACAAATTGATGAAATTAAGAAGGTGAATCGCTACAGGCTTGAGTGCTACCTTTACGGTAAACTACTATGGTCATTACTTGGGTGGGATATTTATTGGAAATTAACCCAAAGTCCCCCGATTTCGGGCAAATCACTTAGCATCAATAAACTGATGAAGAGTTTTAGAAGGCTTTGCTTGCGCATAAGGGGTTACCACAAAAAGGCAATGAAAGAAAGCACCGCACTGATTGAGAAGTTTATCGAAAATGTATTTGACAACTGTATGCTGGAAAAACGGAAAAGAAGCATATCATCGTTGGAAATAATCATATAAATAAGCAAAATAAAATCGATATAATGTATTGTTGTTCAACAATTTGTATTATCTTTACACCAAAGTTCACGGGCTGGTTACAGCCCATAAAAAAAACATATATGAGGGAACGGACTTTATACACCGGACCCCTCAGGGGGTCGCTTATCCAATTGAATAACAATGTATTATGATTTTTAGCCTGACGGCTATGCGAAGTCTCGGGAGCATTAATTTCTTTAGCTAACAACGGATCAGTGTGATGGATGGGCGTAGCATCACGCCTGTGGCGTGACAGGTCATGCTACGTCCAACTATGCGATCAGGCATAATGTTTATATTCAGCATTTTATGAATCTTGTTAGTCAGAATTTGCGAATTCCTTAAAACTTCCCTCCTCCTGGTTCTGCTGGTCGCGGGCTATTGTTTTTCCCATGGCAGCCTCGATTTTTCGGAGGATGCGCTCCTTGCGATCGCCAAAGAAACCGTAAAAGTCATCGCGGTACATGTATTCCGGTTCAACCACATGCGATTGCAGGATGGCATTAAGCTCGTCATCCGGCACGCTTATGAGTTGGTAAAGGTTTGCAGAAGTAAATTTCCTTGCTGAATCGATAAAACGGCTCTTCATGGGTTCCTGATAGAATTTTGCATCTATGACCTTTTTTCCCGTTTCGGATGTCGGTGTAATGCTTAATGGTGAATTAACGCTGGAAAGTCGGCCCTCGGTTTTTATTTCCTTTTAAAAATAAGTATTAACAGCAAATTCAAATTGATCGATAAAAATCTCTTTAAAATTCGATATGTTATTTTGTTCGTAAAACAACAGCATTGCCTTTTTATAATCAATTGAGTCCACTGTCCTGAATGATAAGGGACAATATTTCTCATGAATCAAAATTGCATTACTTACAATTCTGGCTGTTCTTTTATTTCCATCCATAAATGGTTGGATGTACGAAATCAAAACCAATGCTAATAATGCTTTTTCAAATACATTTAACTTTTTATTGATTAAATCACAAGTGTCTTTCAACGCCTCAGAGATTTGAAATGGGTTGTCTAATGGCCGATAATTAGTCCCGGAAATACCAACCCGTCTTTTCCTTAGATTTCTTTCTACGTCAAGCTCCTTAACCAATATGCTATGGATATCTTCAATTTTTGAAACGCTTAACGGAAAAAGATAATCTGGTGTTCCAATAAAAAAATCAAGAGCATCTTTATGATTCAAAAGCATTACCGCTTCTTCTTTTGTTTTTCCGGATGCTGTTTCCTTTTCTTTTAAAAGTTTTTCTGTTTCTAATAAAGAGTAAGTGTTCCCTTCAATCTGAGATGATTTCCAGCTCAGGTCAATTGCTAACCTTTCAAACTCTTTTTCGTATTCTTTCTCAGATAACTGTGATATATTGGTTTTGAAAATCTCTTGAAGACGATTCAGTTTTTGTAGTTCATTTTCAGCAAAAACGCTGTGTTTTGAAAGGACATCATTAATGATCTGAAAATTGAATCCTTCTTTTATCTGTCTTTCATCAATCTCTTTTTCATAGTATTTGTCAATATCAATAGGCTGAATGATTTGATCGGCAGGAGAAATAAAATATTTTGTTGCTTTGCCATGTCCTTTTTTTAAAATATAGTTTGACGAAATTAATTTTATCAGCAGTCTTTTCAGTGTTGCATAGCTTAATGGCAAATTTACATCATCAAATATCTCCTTTGAAGAGCATTCCCCAACTTTTTGGATGAAGTCAATTATTTGTTTTTCTCGCGAATCAATCATTGATATTGTTTTAGCTCACAAAGATACTAAATAAAGCTCAAATTGAATGTCTTTTTGAGCTGTATCTTCAATTTAAATGAGCCGTAAAGGATTGAGGTATTTATTAAGTGGTAATTCCATGATCCTCATAATTTTCAGAATAGTCAGATGTCTTGTAATTCTTTTCCACATCTACAAATTCCTTGATCATTTCCATGGTTATCTTGAATATCGCTATGCTAATGTTGTAAATACTTATTTTGGTGTAAAAATTAAACTTGAGTAATCCATGATGGACTATCCCCGCCTGGCGATACGAAAACCAAAGGCTGCGCCAACGATACCACCAATAATGTGTGCTGTTTGCGAAATCATATCATCCTGAAAACTCCGCAAAAATTCTTCCCCGATAAACAGAATTGCCACAATGATAAATGATAATGGTATCGTGTTTTTTTGGACGTTTACGATTGAAACCAAAATGATAAAAGCAAAGACTATCCCACTTGCTCCCATTAGGCCCGTTGAGGCAAAAACAACATTGAAAATTCCGGTTACCAATGCCGTCACAATAATTACCAACAGGATTTTACGGCTCCCGTATTTTTCTTCCAGGATTGGACCCAACAGTAAAATAAAGACCAAATTATTCAATAAATGCGAAGTGCTGGCATGTCCAACTACATGAGAAACCAACCGGAAATAATCCATTGGGTTGCCGAAAGAGAAGGTCGGATACACGGAAAACATCGAGTTTGTTAACCCGGGAATAATTGTTGAACTCAGCAAAAAGACGGCTATTGCGATCAGCGCAAAAGTAAGGACTACGGGCGAGTTATAGTTGATTCTCATGTTTAGTAGAAAAGCATTTGGTTTCACATTATTTTAAAACTTGATTTGCATCCGACTTCCATTTACCGGGCGATTCAATGAACCTTTTGTTCAGAGTATCCTCAGAATCCGACAGGTAAAAAGAATTCATTTGCTTTTGCCAGATAATTCTAATTCTGCGTCAAATATGGTGAAAATTTAAAACAAATCTAAATAAAAAATACCAGTTACCCCGGATGCATTTTTGGCATCAGAATTAAAAAATTACTCCGGTAAACATAAAGGTCATATTCGAATTATGCTAAGGATGGTTTTTGTTGTCAGAAGCGGATTCGAGTAGTGGAGACTGGCAGGGAGTGTAAAAACTAACCTGCGCGTCCCTGTCGATAATACTGGATACCACAACGGTTCCGTGCAAGCATTTTAAAAAACCATTATTCTTCCCCTCCTAAAAAACAAAAGCCTTGAAAACTTCGGTAATCAAGGCTTTAGTGTATTGTTAAAGTAGTCCACAGGCATTACTTTTTGCACCGGAAAGCCTAAAAAGTTGGGATGTTCATTAATGCCTGATAATTTATATTGAATCTGAATAGATGTTTTCATAGTTTTGGCGTATTTGTGAAACGATTTATCCACCAATTATTTGGTAGGTATTATCTAATTCATATCTTTGAGGTTCAAATATCAAAACAATGAAACAAACCCTGCCGATTGATCCCGATGGTGAGCTTTTTCGGCAACAAAAACTAATCTCTTATGAAACATCTCTATTCCACGATTCTGGCGCAAACAGTCGTTTTCCTGTTTGTCCTTTCTCCCATTTGCATGCAGGCCCAGCAGGTCATCACCACTGCCGGCGATTATTACCAGGACGAAAACATGTCGCTGAGCTGGACGCTGGGCGAACCGGTTATCGAAACTTTTCAAAACGACAATGTGGTTTTAACCCAGGGTTTCCAGCAGCCCTAAAACTTTTACCTTACACAAATCCTGAACATCCCCCAGGGTTGGAGCGGCGTTTCGGGATACATCGATCCGCTAAATAAAGGGCTGGAAAGTATGTTTGATGAACATATCCCGGATTTTATCCTCTTGTCTTCCCTCACCGGATTCTATTATCCGGGCGCAGGCACCAATACCATCGGCGAATGGTATTTTGGTGATGGCTATAAGATTAAAGCACAGCAGGAGTTCACAATGTCGCTTACCGGAAATATGGTGCAAAATCCAACTGTTCAGCTTGATCAGGGCTGGAACCTGATTCCGGTGCTTTCCAAATGCGGAGCCTCAACCGCCGATGTTTTCGGAAGCATGGCAAACCTGACCATCGCTAAAGAAGTTGCCGGTGTGCGGGTGTACTGGCCTCAATTTGGCATCAATACCCTGCAAACGCTGGAAACGGGAAAAGCCTACCTGGTGAGGATGGCATCGGACAATGCCTTTACCTATCCGGAATGCACCAAATCAGCTTACACGGTTCCAATGGCTGATGACCCCGTGCTGGTTGCGCCCTGGAACAAGGTGAAACAAACCGGTGTTTCA
>CAYNDN010000361.1:0-5656 GCA_964395075.1 uncultured Lentimicrobiaceae bacterium
CCCTTCTTAATTCATCAAATGCACTTTCAGGAATTTTTCCATGGCACGGTAAAAATCGAAGCGGTTTTCCTCGTTGCGGAAACCATGGCCTTCGTTTTCTTTCACCATGTATTCCACTTCAACACCACGCTTTTCAAGTGCTTCCACAATTTGATCACTCTCTGCAATGTTTACACGCGGGTCCTTGGCACCTTGTGCAACAAACAGCGGAGTCATGATCTTATCTGCGTTCAGGGCAGGTGATGTAGCCGTAAACTGTGCTTCCAGTTCTTCCGGGTTACCCACCATTTCGTACATCATGTCGAGCATGGGCTTCCAGTACGGAGGAATGGTTTGCATAAAGGTGAAGAGGTTGGAAACACCCACATAATCCACAGCTGCTGCATAAAGTGTCGGGTTAACCACGATTCCCTGCAGGGTGGCATATCCGCCATAGCTTGCGCCATAAATGGCAATGCGGTCTTTGTCAGCAATGCCTTCAAGAATCAGCCAGTTTACGCCGTCAGTAATATCGGTTTGCATATCGAGGCCCCACTCTTTGAACGACATTTCCCAGAATTCGCGGCCGTAACCGGTCGATCCGCGGAAGTTCATCTGCAATACAGCAAAACCACGGTTGGCCAGGAATTGTATTTCAGGATTAAATCCCCAGTTGTCGCGCGCCCATGGGCCACCGTGAGGATTTACAACAACAGGAAGATCTTTGGCAGTTTCCATGGTAAGGCCTTTGGGCAGGGTGATATATCCGGGAATTACAACACCATCGCGGGCTGTATATTCAATGGGGAAAACACTTGCCATCTCGTTTTCGTCAATCCACGGGCTTACCTCATGGATTTTTGTGATCTCATCTTTTTCTTTGTTATAAAGATAGTAGGCTCCAAGTGAGCGATCAGAATAAGTGCGTACGATATACATGGTTTCGTCGTCGTTCATGCCTGAAATACCCAATTCATAATCGCCAAGGTCTTTTTCAAGGCGATCGAAAAGCTGTTTGGTTTGCTCATCAAAGAAATGGCGTTCCCGCTTCCACGAAACATAGGATGCTGAGCTTAATACTTTGCGCTTGCGCGAATAGAATAGCCCTGAGACATCGTATTTATCATTTTCATAGAGTACCTCAAGTTCTTTTCCGTTTTTCACATCAAAAACCACAACTGCTGATTTGTCGCGGCCAAGATTTGAAACAGCATAAACATTTTTGTTGTCAAAATCAAAAAATGACGGGCTTACTGATTCTTTAAAGTTAGTGGTTAGGGTAGGTGTAAATTCTTCTTCTTCGGTGTCGCGATAGAGAATTTGGGTGTTTACTCCATCAACTATGGCAACAGCGATGCGCAGTTTGCCTTCATGGTCGGTCATCCAGCCCTGGATATTTCCCGGATTTTCGGCCAGCATTTCCATTTCGCCGGTGTTGATATCAAGGCGGTAGGGATCAAAAACCTGTGCATTGCGCTTATTTAGCCCGATGATCATCTCATCAGGAAGGTCTTTAAGATCATCAATAATCTGTGTTCTTACGCCGTCAATTTTTGTGAGTGGTTTAAGGTTTTTACCGTTTTTGTCCACACCATACAATGCAAAATTTTCATCACCGCCATCATCTTTCAGGTAAAGGATTCGATCTTTATTGGCCCAGTAGTAGCCGGCGATATCGCGATCGGTTTCGCTGGTGAGGCGCGTAGCCTTGTCTTTACCGATCTTTTGAACAAAAATGTTCATACGGCTTTCGTAGGGTGCCATGTAGGAATAATACTTCCCGTCTGGCGAAATCTGGTAACCTGATTTTTCAGGATTCTTGAAAAAGTCTTCTAATGGAATTTGTTTTTGTGCCATTGCAGTGTTGCTTGAAAAAAGGTCAAACAAAATGGTCAGGAAAAATGTTCCTGCCAGCATTAAAATTGTAATTCGTTTCATCGACTGTTAATTTTTATAGTTAATGCGCGCAAAGATAGAATTAGTTTGATATCAGGTGGGTTTGAGTTTGTGGATTAACAGGTTAATGGCATCAATTGTAAGAATCGGTAAATTTTTTGTTTTCAGCATTAAAACAGCTCATCCACCGAAATTTCACTGTCCACCTGTTCAAGAGCATATTCGTTTTGTTTTAGGCCAAAGGTTGTAATTAATGTATTTAAGACACTTTTTTTGGTTCCTGTTAATGATTTGAATAGTTCACGTCTTGCTCTTAAATCCTTTGCAATTTCTGCATCTATAGTAAATTCATTTACTGAAAACTTAATTTCGCAAAGGTTAATGGTAGCGTCTTTTCTGTCGATGATCAAATCAATTTGAAATCCCTTTTCCTGGTCATTTTTTTTGGGTTGATATCGCCATACCGATTCTGTGGTTTCCACCATTGTAATGCCTAAAGCATTTTTGATTTGAGGTATATGTTTGAGGCATAATGACTCGAAGGTAAATCCGGCCCAGGTATTTGTTGCCGGCTGGTTTTGATTTTTTATCCAATAACCTGAACCGGGCGTTCTTTTTCCAAGGGGTTCGATCCAGTCAAAATAAAACTTTGTAAATTCGTCGGATAATTTGAAAAGCTGATCTTTAGACGATTTCCCAAACGGAATATATGAATCTATAAATCCGGATTCCTGTAATTCATTCATTATCGCAGTTGCAGTTCCTCCAGTTTTTAATCCTGCAGATGTAAGAATTTCATTCCTTGTGAGGCCTTTGTTTTTACGGGCAAGTAGCCCAACAATCTTTTCATGAAAATTACTTTGGTCGAAAAGCGAGGTGTACAATTTGTCGAACTCATAACGTAACGCTCCATCTTTAGTAAAACAGGCCTTGTCGATAACCTGGGGCACAGACATGCCTCGCTCCACTTGTTTTAAATAAAACGGCACACCTCCGAAAGCCATGTATAACTGGACAATCTGGTATCTGGTAAGTTTTATTTTTCTGAAATTAAAATAATCCGCTGTTTCTTTCAGGGTAAATGGCAACAGCCGGATTTGCCTGGTTAACCTGTTGTGTAATCCCCCTTTTGCCTTCACAATTTTTTGGATCATCCATGAAGCTGCCGATCCACAAACAACGAGGATAAGGTTCTTTTTTTGGCTGCCATAACTGTTCCAAAAGTTTTCCAATGACGATAGAAACTCAGATCGTGGCGAATTGAGCCAGGGTAATTCATCCAGGAAAATCACCTGTTTGCTCTTTCTCCTTTTAATTATTGGGGATTCAAGATAGTTTTCAAGTTGATGAAAACCATCAAGCCACGATTCTGGTGGAGCAGGTATGATGTTTGTTCCGCTTGATTTGGCCAGTGATTGGGCAAAGTTTTTCAACTGTGTTTTTAAAGGAATCCTGTACATCCCTGAAATCTCAAAACAGATATGCTTTCTGAAGTAGGTTTTAATGAGATATGTTTTGCCAATCCTGCGTCGTCCATACACAACAATAAACTCAGCCTTTTTGCTATTGAGGATTTTATTAAAAATGTCTTGTTCTTCCCACCTGCCGGCTATTTCCGGGTTGTACATCTTAAAAATAGTTGATTTATAATCAGCCAAAACTACAAAAAAAATATGATTATGGCTGAATAAACATAAATTTAAATCAGCCAAAACTCATAAAAAATATTTAAAATGGCTAATTATAGTATTATTATAATCAGCCAAAAGTTTAAAAAATATGATGTTTTGGCTGAATAAAGAATTCATTAAACCAGCCAAAACTTCAACAAAAGAGTGGAAATGGCTGAATAGGGAGGTTCGGTTTTTGAGAGATATATTAAGAAAGGAGGAGTGTTTTCTTCGATTAAATTCTGACAAATGATGTTAACATTAAAGATGCAGAAATGAATTATTGGTATGTAAGAGCTGTCTCATAAAGTTAATTTTGCCACTAAGCCACTAAGCCACAAAGATTTCACTAAGACATAAATCACAGCAAACCAGTGCTTTGTGAATTTTAGTGTATTTGTGTTTTTGTGGCATTTTCTTTATTTTTATACTTATGAGACAGCCCCTACGAACAATACAAGATATTAGCATCCTTCATCAAGAAAAATTATTCTTCCGAAATTTCTGGATTGAAATGGGATGAAGCGAAAAACCAATAACTTTTTAACGATTAACTTCCTCCTCCGGTGGCCCGAAATCAGGATTATTTAAAAATACATCATCCCGTAGGGTTTTGATGAAGGCCATCAGGTCGGATTTCTCAGGCGGTGTAAGTTGAATACCCCCATTGGCGATGTGGTGCATCAGCGGGTCGATTTGTGGTGAGTTTACCAAATCATGCGAATAAAATTCGATCACTTCATCAAGTGTGGCGAAACGGCCGTCGTGCATGTATGGGCCGGTAAATTCGATGTTGCGGAGTGTGGTGGCTTTGTAAGCCCCCCGATCCATGGGATCAAATGTTACTGAATGACGATCGTATGGATCAGTATAAACAGAATCTTTGCCGTTGTTGTAAAACTTGTTGGTAGTGAAAAGCGGGTTTCCAAATCCACCATGGCAATGGAAGCAATCAGCACCTTCTTCGGTAGTGAACAACACGAAACCGCGCAGTTCTTCCGGGGAAAGCTGCACCTCGCCGCGCATGTATTTGTCAAACTTTGAATTGGAAGATATCAGTGTTCGCACAAACTGTGCAATGGCTTTGGCGATGCGATCAACGGTAACTTCATCGTCACCAAACGCTTTCCTAAACATTTCAGGGTAAACTTCAATTTGCTTGATGGTTATCACAACTTTTTCCGGACTGGAATCAAATTCTGAAGGATCTACAATCACACCCAAAACATCTGCTTCGATGGATGGCACGCTACCGTTCCAGCCATATTCGCCCATGTTCCACACCAGGTTAATCATGGGGAGCATGGTGTGATGTGTTGGCTTTCCGGTTACGCCATGTGGATATTTCGTTCCGGCTTCAAAACTGTTTTCCTGGCGATGGCAGGTGCTGCAACTCATCAATGAATCAGGGTGGGTGCGGCCATTCAACCGCCCATCGTAAAATAAAGTACGTCCAAGCTCGATGCCTTCAACGGTCATAGGATTGTCGTCCGGAATATTGGGTAAAGTAGGAAAACCATAAGGGATATCAATTTCGTAGGGTGTTGGCTTGTAAGGTTGGGGAGCAGGGTCGTCGGTTGAGCAGGCGGAGAGGGTTAGGAGTGTGGCGCATAAAGCATAGCGCGTGGCACTTAGCGCAGTGCGCAAAGAGCTGAGCGCATAGCGCGTAGCGCGAAGCGCAGGAATATTAACAGACGGTACTAATATTATATTTTCAGATTTTTTGACTTTGGTGCTCTGCGCTAATCGCTTTGCGCTCTGCGAAAATCGGATCAAATAAAAACGGACTGATGAAAATAATCTCTTTCTCCCAAAACATTTGACTTTGGCGCTCCGCACTATGCGTTCAGCGCTATGCAAATGTTTACTTTTTATATGAATCTTCAGAAGCCTCATTTTTTTGGAATCTGACTAAACTCAAACACATCCTCTTCGCCATTTTCGCAGCCAAGCTTCATCGCATCCTGCTGCTGCATAATATCTCCGCCCCAGTCATCGTGGTTGTATAGGTTTGGATTTTGAAACCAGTTCTCCACATTCATCCGGATTTCAAGGTCAATGGTTTCGCCTTCAATAACTGTAAAAGATGAGTTTGGTAATTCTACTTCAAA
>CAYNDN010000362.1:0-3599 GCA_964395075.1 uncultured Lentimicrobiaceae bacterium
AAACAAACACTACTCAGCAAAGAAGAATTTACCCACAAAAATGGTAGTAGAACCTTTTATTTTTTGCTTTCATGCCACGCTTTCCGAAGAAGAAGGAAAAATGGTACCCACCAAATTAAATCATTAAAAACAATAACCACTGTTGCTTCTATTGGAAGAGTGCCCATTATCAAGTGATAAGCAAATCCTAATGGTCCAAAAATTTTTCCCAGGAAACCTACCAATACTATAGGCCAGTGCTTGTTAGGATTAGTAGCAGCTATCAAATAACCAATTCCATAAACACCCACAATCATTCCTACGGATTGCCAAATCATCGGGTAAACAGGTAATGGTAGCTCTCCGAGCCTGAAAAACAGATTGGGGAAAAATACAACCAAACTTCCCCAAATAAGATTGTAAACTCCTGCTGCTACAAGCCATTTGCTTATGATATTAAATTTTATCATGCCATTGATTCTTTTAACAAATAGATTAAAATAAAACTCCTTATTGTCCATCCAAAAGTTCTGAAATAGTTTAACCTCACCAGTTTTTTAATTTGTTTTCTGCTGTGGCTGTCTCCAAGTTTTTGATGTAAGGGTGCGAAAACCACCAGGGTTGAAACAAATATGGCCAAATTCAAAATAAATACGATCCACAGCCAAAAGCGATATGCCTGCTGCATTTCAGTGAAAAGTATCAAAAATGAAAAAGCCAGGTCAAGGATCATGACCGGAGCAACCAGAGGTCCGATTTTTTTCTGGTGATTTTTTTCATAATCCCGGAAATTGGATTCATCAATGCTAAGAAACAGTGGATAATGAACCACCTGAATTACCCAGATCAGGCCGGTTAAAAATGCTGACAGTACAATGTTCGAGACCAGTATTAAATTCGAATTCTGATTTATTATTTCTTCAATCATAATTAAGCAACATGAAATTTTAAATAGTGTTTAAAAATAAATTTTTATTATTAAACAAAAAAATATCACATTTTTATTTTGATTGGTTATAAATAGTGTTTCACTTTCATCAATTTTAACAAAAGTTGTAATTTTCGCAGCAGGTTTATAATCAGAATTTTCACCAAACTTAAATTACATTATGAAACATTTTATCTTTACTTTCTTCTCGTTGATTGCATTTCAATTGCTTTCCGCTTCTGACGGTTTTACCGTTAAATACAGCGAACCCGATGCACAAACCATGCAACTGGAATTTGTCCTTGACAACTACGAGATCAATCCCGTAGAAATTGAGGGCACCACCTACCAGCGCATTGTTACCACCTGCCCGCTCCACACCGAAAAAGCCGGCTGGGCCGAATTGCCTTACCTTACCGCCGCCCTTCAACTCGATAATCAGAAAAATTATGACATCAAATTCGTTGGTGGCGATTATATCAGTTTCAAATTCAACAATCCGTTGCTTCCCTCGCGTGGTATAATTTACAGGGATCAGGATCCGACTCAAATACCTTACGTAATTGATCCGGAATCCATAGTAGATAAATACTATCCGGGCATCCAAACCGAAATGGTCGATCCATTCATCATTAAAGATTTGCGTGGCACAACAGTTATGGCCTATCCTTTCCAGTATAATGCTGCCAAAAAAACACTCAGATATTACCGCACCATGATCATTCAGATCGTTGAGAATACCGACCCGCCTACCAACCCACTGATTTCGGCACAGGAAGTTCCTCTCCGCGAAATGATCGGCATTTACGAGAGTGCATTCATAAACTACGATGCTCCTGAAAATGTAACCATCGCTGACAATGGAGAAATCCTGGTAATTACAACAGCCCGTGACGAAACAGCTATCCAGCCCTACATCGATTGGAAAACTGAAAAAGGATTTGTAGTGCATAAAGAAGTTGTTGCGACCGGCACCAATGTGGATGGCCTTGTTCAATCCATGTATGACGCCAACAATAATATATTATTTGTGTTAATGATTGGCGATTGGGCAGATGTTAAATGTGCCAATTCAGGTGGAACACCACAGGATCCTAAGACCGGTTGTGTGGTAGGTTCTGATAATTATTTTGATATCTGCATAGGCCGTTTGGCTGCCAACTCAGCAAATGATGTAAGCACCCAGGTCAATAAGATCATAACCTATGAAAAAGAGCCTGACATGGGTGCTTCCTGGTATGAAGTTTCCACTGGTGTAGCCAGTAACCAGGGACCTGGTGATGACAATGAACTTGATTGGGAACAGGTACAAGTTATTTTTGATGATAAACTTGATCCTTTTACTTACGATGATCATAATGGGATTTACGATCCTACTGCGAATGCAGCCATGGTAACAGCAGCACTCGAGACCGGAACCGGCATCATAAACTACTGCGGCCATGGTTCCTCCACTTCATGGGGAAGTTCAGGGTTCAGCAATTCACATATTTCCTCGCTGACCAATGGAACAAAACTTCCGTTTATCTTTTCAGTGGCTTGCGTAAATGGCGCTTATCATTCAACCTATTGTTTTGCAGAAGCGTGGATGAACCAGCAGGGTGGTGGCGCAGTAGGAACCGTGATGTCAACAATCAACCAACCCTGGGATCCACCCATGCGTGGCCAGGATTATTTTAATGATATGATTGTGGGTGGTTATAATTATGATGAGCACCCCGGACAAAATGGTATTTCAACAACAGAAGGCCGTCATAGCTTTGGTTCAATCGTTTTCAACGGTCTTGTGCTGATGATCACCGAATCTCCCGGCGATCTTGAAACTGCCAATACCTGGATTCTTTTTGGTGATCCTGCCATGCAAATCCGAACAGCCACACCTTCAAATCTTACCTATTCCAATAATGTAATGCTTGTGGGAACACCCTTCGAAACCACTGTTTATAAAGATGGTGCTCCGCTTGAAGGTGCTATGGTTGCTTTATCACAAGGTGGTGAAACAATTTCGGCTTTGACTGATGCCTCCGGTTTTGTTTCCATAACCAACGAATTCCTTCCCGGAGATGTTCAGATCGTAATTACCGGTTTCAACTGCGAAACTGTTTATGAAAACATCCAGTGCATTCCGCCAACTGGTCCTTATGTAATTTTCGACAGTTATGAACTGAACGATACTAACGGAAACAACAACGGAATCCTTGAATATTTCGATGGTGAGGTTACCCTTGATTTCAGCATGAAAAATGTAGGTGTCGAAAATTCTGTGGGTGTTGATGTTACGATTTCATCTACCGATCCTTATGTTACCATAACTGATAACAATCAAAACTTTGGAACCATTAACGCCGGTGCATCAGTAACAATATCAGATGCCTTTGCCTTTGAAGTAGCCGGTGATGTTCCCGAAGGCCATTCAATAACGTTTAATGTTGTTGCCAGTGCCGAAGAAACCTGGGAAAGTGTATGCTCCATTATGGCTTATTCAGCACTGCTGGAATATGATTCATTTGTGATTGATGACTCCAACGGAAACGGCAACGGCATCCTCGATCCTGGTGAAACTGCCAATTTGGTTGTTACAATTGCCAACAGCGGTTCTGCTGATGCCTTCAATGTTTTTGGCAGCCTCGAAAGTCTCGACAGCCATGTGATGGTGAATACTGTTGATCCACAGGAATTTGGTGACGTTCCC
>CAYNDN010000362.1:3609-5655 GCA_964395075.1 uncultured Lentimicrobiaceae bacterium
GGAACGGCTACCTTTAGCGTAACTGCTGTTTCAAGCATTCCTGGTGGCTATATCGCTGATTTAAAAGTAAACTTTACCGCTGATTATGGGTTTGCAGGTGAGGCAACTTTCGGATTATTGTTCCCGGATTATTGTTATGGAGAAGCAAGTTGTTCATGGGGTGATGGAATTACCGGTTTTGCACTGGAAGAAATCGACAACATGAACAATGGCTGTAGTGATGATAATGGTATCAGTGGCTACGGCGACTTCCTGGATATGAGCACCACACTCGATCCCGGCCAGACTTATACAGCATCTTTCACAACAGGTTACTCAAGTCAGTATGCCTGCTTATGGATTGATCTGGATGATGATAAGGAATTTGAAGAAAATGAGCGACTGGTTACAGATTTGGATATGTCGAATTCAGGACAGGTATATACAGCTGAAATCACTATTCCTGCCGATGCACCCACCGGGCAAAAACGTTTGCGTATCCGTGCACAATGGCTTAACAGTGCCGTTGATCCTTGCGAAGACTGGAGCTATGGTGAAACCGAAGACTACACCGTGTTTATCGGTGAGCCGATGTACATGCCGCCACCAGAAAACCTAACAGCTCAGGTTACAGGCAATGATGTTACACTTTCGTGGGATGAGCCGGATATGCGCCTGGATTTAATGGGCTATAATGTGTATCGTGATGGTGAAATGGTGGCAGCCATGATGACTGAAACCACCATGACTGATGACGATTGCCCCGAAGGCAGTTACTGGTATGCCATCACAGCCGTTTATGCCGAAGGAGAATCCGGACACTGCAGCCCGGTACAGGTTACTGTAGGTGGATTTATCGGTAAAATCCAGGGCTTTGTGCGCGATGGCATGACAAATATGGTTATCGAAAATGCGTGGGTTTCAGCACTGAATGCTGATTTTGGTGCTGTAACTTATCAAACACCTTTTGGTAGTCATTACACATTAAGCCTTCCTGCCGGAACTTATGGAATTGTTTGCCAGGCTCCGGGGTATATGGACGAAGCTTTGGAAAATATCCAGGTGCTTGATAATGGCACAAAAACCATTAACTTTTATATGTGGCAGGAATATGAAGGTGAGATCCTTACAGGCATCTCTGATATGGACCAACGAACGGTGATGATTTATCCCAACCCGGCCACTGAATCCGTGAATCTTGATATCCCTGCCGGAAGCCAGGTGCAGTTATACAGTCACACCGGCCAACTTGTTTTTGATAAGCTAAATGCTGATAATGAATTACAAATTGGCCTGAAGGAATTTGAAGCCGGTATTTATCTCGTAAGAATAATTTCAGGAGACCATATTTACAACGAAAAACTGATTGTAAAATAACACACCATAATTAAAGTACTTCAAAACATAAGTCCCGGCTATGAGTCGGGACTTTTTTTGATCCCGGTTGGCCCTTTTAAAACTCCCTTAGCGTAAGGTGAATACCCTTATGCACTTCGTACCAGTATTCCTCAGCGGCTTTGTATTTGTCTTTTTCAAACAGGTTAAGCCAGTAGTCGAACTTTTCGCTTTTATTCTGATGCACCTCTTTCTTGCGTTTCATAAAATACCATATGAAGTCGATGTTGCGTTCACTCTCCCAAAAAACGGAGGCATTTCTGCTGTTGGCACGGGTGGTGGTCATTTCCAGCTTTTTCAGGAATTCATCTTTTTGGCCCCATAGGGTTTCCACTATATCCGGTAACATCTCTTCGGCCCATGCTCTGTGGAAACGGCAAAATCCGAGGTTGTCAAGGATCAGCTCTTTGTTGAACCTGTCGGCGTTGAAGTTGGGATCGTAGCGGTACTTCGTGGTTGCTTCCACATCTTTGGCAGCCATTTTTTTCTGGTATTTATTCTCAAACCATTCATTGGCCACTTTCCGGTCTGTAAAATCCTCATCAACATAAGTACCTCCATAAATGACGGATGCTATGCCATGCTCCTGCAGCATTTTGGAGCCAAAGCCGCCTCTGCCTGCCCAGGTATCAACGTGGGTGTTTTTTCCATCCTTAACAGGTGCGGAACAAA
>CAYNDN010000363.1:0-1904 GCA_964395075.1 uncultured Lentimicrobiaceae bacterium
GGGAGCCGAAGATATCGCCGCCGGAGAAGTTACGCTTTGCCTCACAGCCGAACCACTTGAGCCATGCTCGCCTGGTGCTTCCGATTGTTTAACAATCACTTTAAGTCCACAACCCATCGCCTTTGCCGGAAATAATTCAGCCTTATGCGAAGGAGATAGTTATGTGCTTGCGGACGCGTATGCTGATAATTATAGTGCTATTGAATGGTCAGGTGGGGATGGTTCATTTAGCAACACCTCCGAAATGAATCCTACCTACACACCGGCAGGTAATGATCTTAATGAAGGATTTGTGGAACTCTGTTTGACTGCATTGCCGGTTGATCCATGTAGTTTGGCAGAAACTGATTGCATTGTGCTTTCAATTTTCCCTTCACCTGTTGTTAATGCAGGTTTTGATTTCTCGGTATGTGAAACAGAAACTTTCCTGATTGTTGGAGCCTTTGCCTCGAATTACAACAGTTTGATATGGACAGGAGGTGACGGTGAATTTAGTATCCCCAACCAGGCATTTACTGCTTATACACCAGGAGATAATGATAAAGAACAGGGATTTGTTGAATGCTGTCTTACCGCACAACCGATTGATCCATGTACTGTTGCAGCTACCGATTGCATGATCGTTACACTACTGCCATTGCCGGAACCCTATGCCGGTGAAGATGCAGAAGTTTGTGCAGGTGATAGCTATGAACTGGCTGAAGCAACCGGCGAAAATTATTCAGGTGTATTATGGTATGGTGGCGGAGGGTCTTTTGAAAATCCGAATGAATTGAATACAACTTATACTCCGGGAACAAGTGATTTTATTATTGGTTTTACGGAATTATGTCTTGTTATGCAGCCAATAAATCCATGTTCGGTATCAGTAACTGATTGTATGTATCTCTTCATTAAACCACAACCAGTGGTTAATGCCGGTGATGATGTAAATATCTGTGTTAATGAGTTGGTTCAACTGAATGGTAGTGCCCAGCATTATTCAGGACTGCTTTGGACAACGACCGGTGATGGTGAGTTCATTGATAATCAAAGTTTGAATACTGAATATACTCCCGGAAGTGCTGATTTAGCGGCCGGAAGCGTAACGATATCCTTATTCGCTGGTGCAGTTGATCCATGTACAACTGGTGCTACCGATGCAATGACTGTTACAATAATTCAGGAACCAACAGTTTCTGCCGGTGTCAATCAGTTTGTTTGCGAAGATCAGACATTGCAACTTATTGGCCAGGCCGGAAATTATAGTTCGGTCTTGTGGTCTTCCAATGGAGATGGTGCTTTTAGTAATGCCCTCAGCCTGAATACGCTGTATTTTCCGGGTGATGAAGATCTGGAAAATGGCCTTGTATCAATAACCTTAAATGCTATGCCATTGGATCCTTGCACATCAACTGCTTCTGATGCTATGAATGCGACATTTATTTCGCAGCCGTCTGTTGATGCAGGTGATGATGCAACACTTTGCGAAGGTGAAGACCTGAACCTTGCCGGATTTGCTGAAAATTATGCTACTGTTCTATGGTCATCATCAGGTGATGGTACATTTGATGATGATTCAGATATTGAAGGGGTTTATTATCCGGGTAATGGTGATAACAATTCAGGTTCAGTATTCCTTACATTGCTTGCAGAAGCAATCCAACCATGCCAGATTTCGGCTACAGACGATATGAAACTTAATATTGTTAGTGCACCCACTGCTAATGCAGGTGATAACTTAACAATCTGTGAAAATACTCTGGCAAGTATAAATGGAAATGCTACCAATTTTTCATCCATTCAATGGAATACTTCCGGAGATGGAATATTTAATAATCCGGGTGTCCTTAATGTCGCTTATCAGCCCGGACCCACTGACAAGACGACAGGCACTGTTGATATCACAATTACTGCATTCCCTG
>CAYNDN010000363.1:1914-5636 GCA_964395075.1 uncultured Lentimicrobiaceae bacterium
ACGATCCGTGTACTTCCCTGGTTGAAGACGTGATGACCCTGTTCATTCAGGGATTACCAACGGTTAATGCAGGTCCGGATATTAATGTTTGCTTTGATGAACAGGTGATATTCCCACAGGCTGTATTTGATAATTATACCCAGGTCGAGTGGTTCACAGTTACCGGAAATGGTAGCTTTGTTGATCCGAACACCGAAAATCCGGTTTATATTCCTGATCCACAAAATGATTACGATCTTGGATGTGTTTTATTGGGTGTTACAGCCTATCCGTCAGCACCATGTCAGGGTTCCGGTTTTACCGACTATGTTAAAGTTTGCTTCCAGGCACCGCTATCTTTGTCTGCCGGAGTAGATGCTGCTGTGTGCGAAGGAAATCCTTACATACTTTACACTGCTACTGCTGAGCATTACAGTAGCCTGTTATGGAGCTCCAATGGAGATGGTGTTTTTGATGATGCATCTGTTTTGAATGCTGTTTACAATCCCGGAAGCAGCGACATAGTTAATGGTGAGGTAGCCTTATGTTTGGCCGGTGAACCTATATCCCCATGCGATGTTGCTGATGAAGATTGCATGACACTGTTTATTCAGCCGGGCGAAGGCCCGGACCTGATGTTGGCCGAACCTGCTGTTGGAGAAGTTTACTTAGAATGGCAACCTGTTGGTGGTGAGAATACCGAAACAGGTCACTTTGATTTTGAAGGCGGAAATCCGGTTAACCTGTGGACAATAGTTTTGAATTCAGTGACCCTTAATGGACTCAATGTTGAAGCGGGTGATGAATTGGCCATATTTGATGGTGACAAAATGGTTGGCCAAAGAACCCTCATCAGCGAAGTTGAACCCGGCAACTACAACCAATCTTTGCAGGCGTACCTCGAACTGGTGAGCGGCCCGGGCTACACCCCTGGCAATCCGTTTATCATAAAGTTCTGGGATCAAAGTTTGGATGTTGAATTAATTGTGGATAATTACGAATTGCTGAATCCACAAAATCAGGGATTCTATGTGGGTGATGTCTTCCCAGAAGAAAACAATGAAACCAGCCTGGCAAACTTTGAATTTATAAACCTCAACGCACCAAAATTCAACCTTTATTATGTTGATGGAACGGTTGTTTTGCAGGAAACTTATGCACTGAGTCATACAGATGATGGGCTTCAGCCCGGCGAAATGTATTGTTATTATGTAACCCAGGTTTACCCTGATGGCAGCGAATCATGTCCGTCGAACATTTTATGTGCAGTTCCAACCGCACCATGTATTGAGCCTACTGCTTATGCAGGTGAGGATATGACTGTTTGCGAAAACAATGTTGTTTTATTAGAAAATGCAGCAGTTACAGAAGCCGCAGTTATTGAGTGGTACACTTCCGGAGATGGTATATTTGCTGATCAGGGTGCCCTGATCACCCCATACATCCCTGGGCAGGCTGATATTCAGATTGGAAGTGTTCAATTATGTATCTCTGCCATTGGATATGATCCCTGTGGAATTGATACGGACTGCATCACCATAACATTTGCCGATGCGCCTTTTGTTGAGATTGGATTTGATGAAGACCAGATATGCTTCGGTGCAAACTATGAATTTGCGCTTACGCAAGGCGGAAATTATGATGCCCTCCAGTGGTCAACATCAGGTGAGGGTGTTTTCTCCGATCCAACTATTTTAAATCCAACTTACATTCCTGATGAGCAGGATTTCGACCTGGGATGTGTTGATATTACCATAGAAGCATCAGCCGTTGATCCTTGCAGCACTTCTGCTGTTGATGTGATGGAACTATGTTTTGTTTCATTCCCTGATATTGACGCGGGTGATGATGATTTTGTTTGCCGCGAAGCAAGTTATCAACTCGATGGATATGCCGAAAATTATGGTTCTGTGCTTTGGATAACTGCCGGGGATGGTACATTCAGCAATCCGGCTATTCTTAATCCGGTTTATACGCCTGGAAATGTTGATTACAGGAATAATGGGGTTCAGCTTACTTTAGTGGTATTCCCCGAATTTCCTTGTACTGATGTTGCTTTTGACCACATCCAACTCGGTGTTTTCGATTGCCATGAAACCAGTATTCCTCAAGGTTGGTCAGGGTTGTCAAGTTATCTTGAACCCTGGAACCCGGATGTTGAGGTGATGTTCCAATCCGTCGGGGAAGAACTGATCATTCTTCAGGATCTTTACAATTCATGGTGGCCTGCTGAAAACTTTAATACCATAGGTGATTGGACGAGAACAGATGGATATCGTATCAAGCTTACTGAAAATGTCGATCTTACAATTGCCGGATTGCCAAGCAGGAAACAAACACTTCAACTGGAAACAGGTTGGAACCTGATACCAGTTCTCAGTTCATGTGCTGCAGATGTGGCCTTATTGTTTGCGCTAACGGATGTGATTATGGTGAAGGAAGTAGCCGGCTGGAAACTCTACTGGCCGCAACTCGGCATCAATACCCTTCAAACACTCGAATCCGGTAAGGCCTACTACGTGCTTATGGGTAATCCGGGAGCCATCAAATTCCCCGATTGTCCTGCCACCAAAGCAACAGGTAACAGCTACGGGATAAGTATTTTTGATGGTTATACCATTCCCGGAATCTGGAAAAATGTGAATCGATCAGCAGTTTCACACACTGTTGGAATTCCTTCATGGGTTGGCAAACAAACCGGATTTGAAGTTGGTGATGTTATCGGAGCAATTGATGAGCTTGGAAATTGTTATGGTTATGCTGTCTGGACTGGTGAAAATATCAATCTGAGCATATTTGCCGATGATCCGGTTACCGCAATTAAAGACGGTTTTTATGATGGGGAGCAAATTTCTTTGGTGAAATTTAATCCGAAAACAGAGGCATTCAGCAACCTCAATGTGGAATTTGATGCCGATTATCCGAATGCAAATGGCACATTTGTGGAAAATGGAATCTCTGTTTTAAAAGCCTTAACCGTAAATGAGGTTTCTTCTGACATGCCAGGTTTGGATAATATCCAAATCTATCCAAATCCTGTTTCTCAAAATCTGATAATTAAGGCAGAAAGTTTTGACAACCTCAAATACAGGGTATTGAACATGCAGGGCCAGGAAATCTTATCCGGATCGTTCTCGGCAGAATCCACCAGCCTTGATGTTTCATCGCTGATGCGTGGAATGTATGTGATTCATCTCAAAACAACTGATGCGGAACGCATTGAGCGCATTGTAAAATATTAGAAACTTACAAAATTTTTAATACTTTAAAATTCAATTAGATGTAATAATAAAAGCAGGAACGAAAATTTAATATTACTCAATTAAAAATTTTGCTTTACAACTTGGACAAACCAAAACAGGGTACAAGTTTTCGATTGTTGAAACCTGTTTGATTTTGGCCTGTCCAGGTTGGGTTTCATAACCGATCATTTATTTTTACACATTCCGGCTCCTCATTCATTTGTGGGGCCGGATTTTTTTATCTCCGCCTTATACTTTTATCATGTTACCGCACCCTTATTAATCTTGAATCCATGCTTCGATGTATATATATTTGATGGAAAATTGTGTGATATGAAATGTTGTTACTTCAAGTTGCTAACCTTGCTGATGGTTTTTTATTTTGGCTTTCAGGGATTTACCCAACCGGTTTCAAAATCCGGTGTCATCAAAAGGCGGATACCTTCCTATACAGTCTTCCTGTTTCGCAATCAAAATATCAGGGCCATGTGTTCGTTTTGG
>CAYNDN010000364.1:0-5632 GCA_964395075.1 uncultured Lentimicrobiaceae bacterium
TGGCTGTTGTGGAGGCGATTTATAAATCTGCAAATAGTGGAAACCCGGTAAATGTAAATGGTATTGAAGTTTATTAAATTTGTAGTTTCGTGAATAAACCGGATGAATGCAGACCTAAATGAATGGTAAAATACAATAAGACATGAGAACTTAAATCTGGGTTCGATTAATATGAAATTTAGTTTATTGTTCGAAACTGTTAAAAAAGGTTCCCCCTTTGAAGGGGGTAGGGTGATGATTTGTAGTGTTTTGATCTCTGTTAAATGTTTATTTAATCGAATCATTGCTCATCAGGTCATCCCCCCCAATCCCGCATAATGCGGGATTTTCCCTCCGTCAGCTGAGGGAGGGTCTTTCGAAAATTTGATATAAATCGAACTGAGGTTCTAATACACTGTTAACTATGAGTAATGTTTACCACAATTCATTTTTTGCCATGAATACGCGCTTTCATCTGCTGCTGCCAGGTTTGGATGCTGATAAAGCGGATCAAATTTTTCATGTCATAAAAAGGGAAGTGAACCGCATTGAAACCAAATTGAGCCGGTTTATTCCGGTAAGTGATGTTTCTGTCATCAACCAAAAAGCATCCAATGAACCTGTTTTGATTGATGACGAGATGACGGAAATACTTTCTCTCTGTAAAAGGTATTATAGGCTTACAAATGAAGCTTTTGATATCACCCTTCGCCCGCTCATGAACTGCTGGAAACAGAAGAAACCGGATTCCGTTCAGCATGCGGAAATCATAAAACTCCTGGAATGCCTTGGAACCGATTCAATTTTACTGGATCAACAGGCGGGAACAGTTCGTTTTGAAAATGATGCTTTGGAGATTGATCTGGGTGGTTTTGGAAAAGGCTATGCACTTGAAAAAGTGAATGACAGCCTGAAGGATTTTAAAGTTGAAAATGCCTTTATCAGTTTTGGTGAAAGCTCCGTTCTTACACTGGGGCGGCATCCTGCCGGCAGTTACTGGAAAGTCGGTTTAAATGATTATCGGAATCCCGGTAAAACCATTTATGAATTTGCCATGAAAGATGCCTGTATGTCCACTTCCGGCAATTTTTATGTGGATGATGACGGCACACTTCACAATCACAGGCATGTTATTGATCCTTTTTCGGGATATCCGGTAGAAAAATGCATGACAGTAAGCGTCTGTTCAAACTCGGCGCTCGAATCAGAAATTTTATCCACAGCTTTATTGGTTTGCAATGACTCAGGGAGAGAAGCTATGCAAAATAAAAGGCTAGGGATAGAAGTAGTAAAAGTAGATTATTCTAAAGGTATTGGGGTGGTGTCAACGTTTGACTGTAACGGGAACAAGGAACTAAACGAGGTGTGAAGGTATGAGAATAAGCAGACGAAAATTTTTAGAAATGACTTCAGCCCTTGCAGGAACAGGCGTGATGGCTTCTACCATGCCATGGTTTTCAATATTCAATAACCCTGCTCCTGTTGGCAAGAATCCTTCCGACAGGGTGCGGGTTGGTATCATTGGAGTAGGAAGCAGAGGCAGAGCTCTTCTTTTAAACCTGCTGGAATTACAGGATAGAATGAATATAGAGATTGTAGCGATATGTGATAATTACGAACCACACTATCAGCGGGCTATAGACTTAACGAATGGCAAAGCTGCAGGTTTTTATGATTATCGTAAAATGCTGGAAGAGGTTGAAATGGATGGTATTATTATTGCAACACCACTGCATGAGCATGCTCATCAGACCATAAATTCTCTGAAAGCTGGTATCCATGTTTTTTGTGAAAAATCCATGGCCAGATATCTGGATGATGTTAAAGCTATGTACGATACACATCTTGAGGAGGGAAAAATACTGCTGATTGGCCATCAACGACTGTTCAGCCCTGTTTATTTACAAACCATGGAACGGATTCGTAAAGGAGAAGTGGGGCCTGTAACCATGATGAAAGGGTGGTGGCACCGCAATCGGGACTGGGTGTTTTATGACGTGCCGGGCGGTCGTGGCACTGCTCTTGACCGACGTCTGAACTGGAGATTTTATGAAGATAAATCTGCCGGTATGATCACTGAATTGGGATCTCATCATTTCCAGGTCGCCAACTGGGTCCTGGGATCCGAGCCGGAATCGGTAATGGGAAGTGGTAGTATTAATTTCTGGAAGGATGGCCGTGAAGTAGATGATAATTTTTCACTGATTTTTAAATACCCGGACGGCATACATTTTACCTACGACTGTATCACAAGTAACAAACACAATGGCATGCAGTTCCAGGTGTTGGGTAATGAAGGAACCATGGAATTGGAAAGTAACAAGCAATATGAGGAAAACCCACCGAACCCGCCTGCCATTCGCACATTGCTGCATAACATCGAATCAAATCTATTTGAAACCATTCCCATTGGAGGGGCTACCTGGGTTCCTGCAGAAGCGGTAACACAGGGCGGTGAATTCATATCCGGGGATTACGAAATGAATGAAACCCTGCTCTATCTGGAAGGATTTATCAATTTTATTCGTAAAGGCAGTGCTCCTGAGAAATTAACCATTGAAGGCTACAACGCTTCGAAATGGGCGCTGTTGGCTGAACGGGCAACAAAGACCGGAAGTGAAATCAAATCGAAAAAAAAATATATTTTATGAAAGATATCCGGATAAAAGGAACGAGGATTAGGAAAGAGTTAAAAATTTGGGCTGCATTGATCTTTACAGCCTTTTTAATCAACCTGTATGCGATTTTAATTCACGATGGGGAATGGATTGAACTGGTGACCCAGTTGCATATTGTTTTGATGTTGTCTTTTATATTGTACTTGTTGATCGTACTTTTACGAGGGTTTTTTAAGGTAATTGGAAAAATTTTTATTCCTAAAGAAAAATCAACGAGAAGTTACCCCGAGTTATTTGTGTAAATTAGAAACCTAATTGGTTAGGATCAAATCCTTCACAGGATAAGACTGGAAATTTGCCCGGAGAGCGATTAAAAAAATAGTGCTGATACCATCACTCATTGCATAATATTTAAAATCTGGGATCCCAAATACCCGTTTAACTGCTTTTAAAATATATCCATTCATGTTTTCTTTTTGCAAAAAGTACTCCCATTTTTTCAAAAATAGACCATTTCTACTTCTCAAAATCAACATCTTGAAAATGAATAAATAATTATTTGATAAGCTTTTCATTATAAAGTTTGTAAAAAAAAACTCATCCATGAGAGGGGACGATAAATAACTGAAACTTGTCATTTTATTATTTTTTAATTATACTTATTAAAGTTACCGGTTAATTTTCATTTATAGAATTCATAAAATCCGGGCTTGGAAAAAGCAAATATTTTTCAATAGTTAGTGGATTAAGAAATGTCAAAACAAAAGTACTCCCGTAGACAGTTTATTCAAACAACAGGTGCCGCCCTTAGTGGTTCTTTGCTTGCAGGTCCGGTTTTCTCACGAACTGGTATCGGATCAACCAATAAAATGAGAATTGCCCTCGTGGGGACCGGAGTTCGGGGTGTTGCCATGTATGGAAGAAATTTATTAGCCAATTACGGTGACTATGTAGAGATGGTGGGAGTATGTGATTCAAATCCGGGTCGGTTGAGTTATGGTAAAAGTTATATCGGGACGGATGCCCCATCCTTTACCGATCTGGATGAGATGCTTGAAACGACCGAACCGGAATGGCTGATTGTTACGGTATGGGACTGGGAGCATCATACATGCATAATCTCAGCACTGGAACATGGCGTAAATGTGATTTGCGAGAAACCGCTGACCATCGATGAGCATAAGGCCCAGGCTATCCTGGATGCCGAAAAGAAATATGACAAAGAAATTATCGTGACGTTTAATTACCGGTATCCGCCTCATCGTGCAAAGGTAAAGGAATTGATTATGAACGGGGCAATTGGAGAGGTTCGCTCGGTGGATTTTCACTGGAATATTGATCACGCCCATCAAAAGAGATATATGCAGAGGTGGCATGGACAAAGCCAAAGAGGCGGGACTCAATGGGTGCACAAATCCACGCACCATTTTGATATGCTGAATTGGTTTCTGGATTCGGACCCGGTGGAAGTCTATGCCCATGCCGACCTCGAGATTTTTGGTCACAACGGACCCTTCCGCTCTGTCAAATGCAGGGGCTGTCCTCACAAGAATAAATGTAACTACTATTGGGATATTACCGGGAATGAACATTTGAATAAACTGTATGCAGAAAACGAACACTACGATGGATATATAAGGGATAATTGTGTTTACCGGTTGAATATTGACAGTCACGACAAACATTCGGCAGTTATAAAATATGCCAACAATGCGTACGTGAACTATTCTTTGACCTCCGATACGGATTATGATGGATATTGGATTGCCTTTAACGGTACAAAGGGACGGCTTGAAGGCAGGGAGGGAGGATGGCCGGCTAGTGAGACGCATCAGGAATGGGTATTAACTCCGTTGGGCAAGGAACCACAGGTTATTAAAGTTCCGTTCAGTGATGGTGGCCATTGGGGAGGTGATCCGAAAATGTTGGATAAATTATTCAAAGACCCAAGCTTACCAGATCCGCTTGGACAATCTGCCGGAACGCGTGATGGTGTAATGTCCATTTTAACAGGTATCGCTGCCCGCAAAAGTGTAAAATCCGGCAAGCCTGTAAAAATTGAAGGTTTAACGGAACTCGTGCCTCAGGTAAAAAGAACTGTATCGTGATTTTTGTTTTTGATTTATCATTAAATTTATAAGGTTGATATAAAATGAATCAATTTTAAAGTTTACTCCGAAAGAAGCAGTTCAGCTACTTGATAATCCGTAATTAAAACATCAATTAACTTACCTTTTAGAGCTCCGCGAATAATATTGATTTTTTCCGAACCACCGGCAATGCCCACAACAGTATTAATTTGTTTCATTTCTTCGATAGAGATTCCAATGGTAAGATCTTTTACTTTTGAATCTACTTCATTTCCATTGAGATCAATAAAATGCAATGCAATGTCGCCCACTGCTTTGGAATTGGTAATATCATTATAAAGATGTGATTGTATTTCGCCGTTTTTTTTGTCTAATATGGGATTCGTTTTGATTGCTCCCAAACCCACAAACAGGGTGTCAATTTGAGAAAACAAATCCAATGTCGTTTTAACCTGGCTATCGGTAATTAATACTTCTTTGGCTTCTCTGCTCCCTACTATTCCCGGCGCCGGTAGCAGACTGAGCCTGCAATTAAAAAGCTGGGAAAGCCGCCTGGAGATATCCGTTGCATGTGCTTTGGCTTCCGGAGGCCCCACGCCTCCCAGTGTTTGTACGATGTGAAGATCTTCAATTTGACGTGGTCGCATGACGTCTACCATAGCTTGTAAAGTAGTGCCCCATGAGACTCCAACCGTATCGCCACGATTTACGGAGCGGTTAAAATAGTTCGATGCGATGATTCCAATTTGTCTTTTTACAGATTCACCGGCTTCTAATTCATCACTACCTGTTATTAATATTTCCTTCAGCCCGTATTTTTTTTCCAATGCATTTTCCAATTCGGTATAACCACCATTGGGAGAAACTACATTGATTTGAACAATGCCCTGTGGTTATTCTGTTCCAAATTGACCCCTCATTCTGTTTCAAACTGACCCCCTATTC
>CAYNDN010000365.1:0-5631 GCA_964395075.1 uncultured Lentimicrobiaceae bacterium
GTGCACAATGGCAGCGTCGCCAATAAAACGTATGATGGCACCAATGGCACGACGGTTAGCGCGGGGCCGACCTTCACGGTGGCACTGGGCGATACGGCCATGCATCGTGATATCTTCATCAGCAAAATTAACTTTAACCGCATTGCATTTTTGGGGAACCAGTTCCCGATCGAAATAATTCTTGGAGCCAACATGTGTAATGGCTCCCGGACAACCCTTTCGGTGATCAGGAATGGCAATGTGGTTCATTCCGAAAATATTGCCATTCAATCCAACAAATACTTCGAAACAAAGCGAATTAGCCTGGAAGCCGATGCTGCCGGCCTGCAACGATACACCGTAAGGCTGTCGTCGGTTGATGGTGAAGTAAGCCTGGTGAACAATTCTCAGGATTTTTTCATCGACATTCTCGACTCAAAGCAAAAAATACTTTTACTTTCTACAGCACCACATCCTGATATTTCGGCCATCAAATCGGCCATTGAAAGCAATTATCATTATGAGGTTACCGAAGCCCTTGTGAGTGAATTCCCGGGGCAAATCGAAAGCTACAATTTGATTGTCATGCACCAGATACCATCGGGTGGAAGCCAATCGGCCAATTATATTGCAAAGGCGCGCGAACATAAAATTCCTATTCTTTACATCATGGGAGCGCTTACCAACCTCATTGAATTAAACAATCTGAATGCAGGTATAAAAATCATTACTCAGCAGAAAAGCTTTAATGAAGCACTTCCTGTTTTTAATCCGGACTTTTCACTTTTCACTTTGAGTGAATCAACAATAACTGCATTCGAAAACTTTCCGCCGCTTGTTGCTCCTTTCGGTGAATATGATGTGCTGAATTCATCCACAACGCTATTTTATCAGCAAATTGGATCGCTTGAAACCAGTTATCCGCTTGTGGTTTTTAACCGGACACTCGATGAAAAAACAGGGATAATTGCCGGTGAAGGTATATGGAAATGGCGTTTGCAGGATCATCTGAAAAATGGAAATCACAATGCCTTTAATGAATTGTTTTCCAAAATGATCCAGTTTCTTTCGGTGAATGTTGACAAGAGTTTTTTCAGGGTTGAAGGAGAAAATAATTTCATGGAAAACGAACCGGTGATTTTTGATGCCGAAGTTTACAACCAAAGTTATGAACTCATCAATGACATAGATGTTGAGATGACCATCACCAACAGCGGGGGAGATGCTTATCCGTTTATTTTTGGGAAAACGGCAAATGCATATCAGCTTAATGCTGGTATTTTGCCGGTTGACAACTACACCTGGGAGGCCAGGGTGAGGGTAGGCGACAACCTCTACACCGATAATGGTGCTTTTACTGTTTCACCTTTGAATATTGAAGCCGTAAACACCATTGCCGATCATAATCTGCTCTATCAGCTATCGGAAAAAACCAATGGCGAAATGATCTATCCTGCTAATTTGGAGCGGCTGCCCGAAATGTTGCGTAGTCGCGAAGACATCACCACCATAACCTACACCGACCGAAAATACAGCGACCTGGTGAATATTCCGTGGGTGCTGGGTTTGATCATTCTATTGCTCTCAATTGAGTGGTTTATCAGGAAGCGCGGAGGGAGTTATTAGAGGATAGAATTTAGAAGGTAGAATTTAGAAGGTAGAGGTTAGAATGTAGAAGACAATAGATTTACGAACAATTAATAACCAATAACCAATTACGAATTACCAATAACCAATTACTAATCACCAATTACTAATCACCAATTACTAATCACCAATTACTAATCACCAATCACCAATTACTAATCACCAATCACCAATTACGAATCACCAATCACCAATTACGAATCACCAATTACGAATCACCAATATGTCTGCTCAAAGTATTTTCTACATCATCTTAATCATTATTATCTCGGATTTTATTTTCGAAAGAATTCTCGACTACCTCAACACCACCCGCATGAGCGAGTTGCTTCCGGAGGAGCTGAAAGGAATTTATGATGAAGATAAATACCGGAAGTCTCAGCAATACCTGAAGGTGAACAAGAAATTCGGGATGCTTACCAGCAGCCTTTCTTTCGTGGCCATTCTTGCCATGCTCTTGTTTGGTGGATTTGCCTGGTTGGATGAAACCATCAGGCAATGGACGGATAATCCCATCTGGCTGGCCATACTGTTTTTTGGAATGCTCGGATTGGCTTCAGATATATTGTCAACTCCATTTTCGGTTTATGACACTTTTGTGATTGAAGAAAAATTCGGGTTTAACAAAACCACGCTGAAAACATTTTTCCTCGACAAAATAAAAGGCTGGTTGCTTGGAGGGTTGATCGGTGGTGGTTTGCTTGCGCTGATTGTATGGATTTACGAAAGCACAGGCGAATGGTTCTGGCTGATTGCCTGGGGTGCACTTACGGCATTCACAGTTTTCATGTCGATGTTTTATTCCAACCTGATTGTGCCGCTTTTCAATAAACAGAAACCGCTTGAAGAAGGCGAGCTCCGTGATGCCATCGAGGCATTTGCTACCAAGGTTGGGTTTAAGCTGAAGAATATTTATGTGATCGATGGCTCAAAAAGATCTACAAAAGCCAATGCCTATTTCAGCGGCCTCGGGCCAAAAAAGCGCATCGTGCTTTATGATACATTAATTGAAAAACATACTACTGAGGAACTGGTTGCAGTGCTGGCTCACGAAATAGGCCATTACAAAAAGAAGCATACCACCAGCGGCTTGATTATGGGAATTGTCCAGTCGGGGGTCATGCTTTATATTTTATCCCTTTTTATAGGAAACCCACTTTTGTCTCAGGCACTTGGTGCAGACATAGGAAGTTTCCATTTGGGGATTCTGGCATTTGGTATTTTGTACAGTCCCATCTCAACCATACTTGGTATCATTATGAATGTAATTTCGCGATCCAACGAATATGCTGCCGATCGTTTTGCCACCGAAAACTATAGCGGTATAAACCTGGGTGAAGCACTAAAAAAATTGTCGGTGGAAAACCTGAGCAATTTACGGCCTCACCCTGCCGTGGTTTTTATACATTATTCGCATCCGCCATTACTACAGCGATTGCAGGCCATTAAGCACCTGGCTTAATCAGGTATAATCCTGTTTGATTATCTATTTCATCTGATTTTTTTACCTTTGATGTTTAATCTATTTAACTATGAAGCAACCAATTATTGTAATCGGAACGCCGCACTCAGGAACACAGCAAATCTTTACCTTACTTTCAAAAGCCGGAATTTTTCCGGGTGCTGATTTTGCCGAGGGAAAGGATTCGCCCTACTTTGGCCGCATCAACAGGTGGATTTTAGCACAAATGGGTGCAACATGGGACAATCCATACAATGCCCGTTTTGTGGATGATGGATTTATTGAAGCCCTTCAGCCAACTCTTCTGCGCCATTTACGCGGGAAGCTTTTCCGGGAATTCCTCGGCGGGAAAAAAGAGGTGAAAAAAGCAGCATATATCGATTTTGACTGGGGTTGGAGTGATCCTAAAGCAACTTTTACGCTCGACATCTGGAAGAAAATTTTTACCGAGCCGCTTGTAATCAGGATTTATCGTAATCCGGTTGATGTGGTTTCTGCATTTAAAATGGAATCACAAAAAACAGAACAGATGCGAAAAACAAAAAAATTTGATGGACTGAGCCGGCGCAGAATAGAACGAAAGCTCATCGATACCCGTATTTACGATGTTTCGTTAAGAACATCAAAGCCAATTGAAGCTTACAGGCTTTGGCAGCAATACATCGAGCAGGGGCAAAAACTGGAAGAAAACCCCGGACTGAAAATTCACACCATCAGGTATGAAGAACTGATTGAAAATCCGGGTAAAGAGATTGAAAAGCTGTTTGCATTCCTCAATTTTAAGCTGCCTGACGGGATCATCAAAAGGGCAAAAGAAAATCTTACCGGGCTAAAACCAGTTGAGTTTTTGAAAGACCGGGAAATGATGGAATTTTATAACACCATCCACAATCAGTCTATCATGGCTGAGATGAACTATCACGATATTGTGTGATAGAAAACAAAGTGCATCTTTCCAACTCAAACATTACATTTGTTAAATAAATAGTTCAATTACTGATAGTCAGATCATCATCTGATTTTGGATGCAATTAAAAAGCCCCAATCCATTATGCCGCTTTGGCTTGTTGAATTGGGGCTGAAATTTATTTCCTTACTTTATTTATTCAACTACCAGCTTTCTGATAATTACATTATTATCTGTGAATATCTTCACAAAATAGACTCCTGAATCGAATTCAGAAACATTTACATTAAGGGTTGTTGAGTTAGAACTGGTTTTGTAAACAAGTTGACCAGCCTGGTTAAATACCGTAAGATGCGAAATCTCAGCTATTGATTGAATTTTCACCTCAGTACTGGAAGGGTTAGGACTGATACTTACTTTTGAGAATGCTGCCTCATCAAGTCCGGTGACCAATCTTGTGGGTTCCAGGTAAAATGTATGGTGTACATTCTCATCACCAATAATCATCATTTCTACAGTAGCGGTTTCGTAACCTGCGGCCTCGCAGGTGAAGGAATGCATGCCTTCAGGTAGCATCATCGTGTAATGTGAACCAAATGGGGTTTCAATAGTAGATACCTGTCCTTTTGCATCAGTAGCAGTAATTATTGCGGCATCAATAGCCAGGTTGGTTTGGGCATCGCGCACAAAACCTTGAATTTTACCATCTGCTAAATCTCCTACCACTACCACGGTATAATCTTCCACTTCACCATAGGAGAAGCCGTTTTCGCAGGCATTGTCAGGATCTGAGCTGAATTTCAAAAATGCCCGCATTCTAACTGATCCCGGAACTGCATCAGCAGGAACATTAACGCTGGTGGTTAGGGTTCCGGGGCCACTTGTCTCTCCTAAATCAACACTTTCGCCCGGATCATCAAAATCACAATCCTGGTTCCAATCGTAAAATACCCAGATATTCTCTGTCCAGTTCCCTGTAGATCCGCAGGAAATAGAAATATCATGCGTTGATCCCGGTTCAACTTCCGTTGAAATGGAAGTGTAATCAGTGTAGCCTGGTCCTGCCTCAGATAAATTATCTATGGTGTTGAAAACTACCTGGCTGATCCATTCCTCTGTACCATTATTCCCCTCGGCGGGGCAATATTCACAAGGAATAACATTGATATAATTTTCTTTTGTTTCAGTGTCAGAACCGGCAACATTAGAAACTTCAAGGGTTACTGAATAGAAGCCAAATTCATGAAACTGAATTTCAGGATTCTGCGAATTGGCATCGGTACCATTGATAAATGAAAATGTTTCCGGGGTAATGGTCCAGGCCCATTCTGATGGGGCACCATAAGAGAGGTCAGTAAAAATTACATCTGAATCCGGAACAGGACTGGTTTTGGAGGCTTCAAAATCAGCAATTGGCGGTGGGATGCCAATTGAAAAATTCCGAACAAAATCACCGCCGGCTGTTCCGTTTTCATCGCCATCCAGAGCTGTACCAAATGGGTTGGATAAACCACCAGATACAAGGCGAATGCGATGTAATCCATCAACAAAAGGAGGGCCGGAAACCTCGTAAGACAGGGAGTTGGTTCCTAACATATAATTAGAGGATGCGATAATTGTATATAAAACATCATCG
>CAYNDN010000366.1:0-5627 GCA_964395075.1 uncultured Lentimicrobiaceae bacterium
GTTTTTAACAATTTCATCATCCAACAATTTGAAGTCATCGTATGGGAAGCGGAATTTGAGGCTCTGGCGTTGATATGTTAGCTCAATTAAACTATAAAAATCACTCAGGTCATTTGTAACTTTTGTCGAGAGCTTGTTTTTTCTTGCATTGTTGATTATTCTCTTGCGATTCCGACTAAGGTCTTCCCAAAGATCTTTTTCTTCCTTTTGTGCATAATTAATCAGGTAGGTGTATCGTGTCATCTGTTTCAATCCCCGCCAACGGAAAGGCAACCAGTCGGTGAAATTATGAGAGGTACAAAACTGTTCAAATTCATCCATCGGGATTTCATCGAGCAATAAATTGAGCCACTTCCGCTGAATTGTGGTTCGGTCATGTTCTGACAGATCCGGAAGAGGTTTAAAGAGCGGCCCCAGCGTCCTGGTCAGTGGCGGTTCATTAATTTTGCCAAGATAATAAGCCAGTGGGATTCCTGCCGCAATTTCGCCTTTTTCAAAAATGGCAAGGATTTTATAATTACCTTTTATGATGGCATCGAGCCACCAGGAATAACAAAACACATCTCCTTGCGGGGAGGCATCCACGAAAGCGTTCCATTTAGCGAATTCTTCCGCTTGCAATTCATGTACAAAGCAATCTGTCTTCATTTTCAATTTTATCTAAAAAAACCTGTGCGCTTTATTTAAGATGTTGTCTGGTTTGTGCATCAACCATTTCTTCCCATTCCTGGTGCATGAACTTTTGGTCGAGCACTTCACAGGCATATTTTTGGGTGGAGGCTGAAATGCGGGCGTGTAAATCCTTGTCGTTTTTCAATTCCAGAATTTTATCGGCAAAAGCCTGATAGTCGCCGGAAGGAATTAAAAAACCGTTTTCGCCATGGTTGATCAACGTTGGCAGCCCGCCAACGTTGGAAGCCACCACCGGAACACCCGAAGCCAGAGCTTCCAATACAGCGTTGGGTCGGCCATCAAGCCGCGAGGGCAAAAGCAGTACATCGGCAACCGAGAGTAAATCCTGCGATTCGACAAAACCCGGTGTGAGCACCATATTCTGAAGCTCATTGATGAGAATCATTTTTTTGGTTTCGTCGAAAAGCGGCCCGTGGCCACACATCACAAACAAGATGTCTTTTTGCCTAAGCACCTTTGCAATTTCCACAACTGCATCGGGGCTTTTCTCTTCTGAAAACCTTCCCAGAAAACCCACCACAAACGAATTTTGTTTTAGGCCAAGTTTTGACTTTATTACACCGGCATCCCTTTTCACAGAATATTTTTCGATGTCCACACCATTTTGGATAAGTTGCAATTTCTCCGGTTTTTCGGCGTGAACATGCAGCAGAAAATCCCTGATTTTTTCATTTTCCACAATGTTTAAATCAATGTAGCGGGCATATTTCCGGTTGTTTTTTATGTGGCCTTCTTCGTTGAAAATAAAGTCCACAATTTTAAGCGTGGGTTTGGCTTTTTTGATGCGCGGCAAAAAGTGATAGGTCAGCTCGCTGCCTGCCATTACCATCAGGTCGGCTTGCTTTGCAAGGATGAGGTAAAGGATAAAATCGTGCTTTTCCTTTTCAGTTTTGAGAAATTGAGGGAGATGATAAATTTCATGCGTAAACTTTTCGTACAGGCCTGTGTTATCGCCAAATTCTGCCGTAACAGGAACGGTGGTAAAAAATGCAATATCGTATTTTTTGGAAAGATAACCGAAGATGTTCGAGAAAATGGTATCCACACCACCGGTAATCATAAACGGCAGGGCAACTAGGATTCGTTTTTTGGTTTTTGTTTTGACGAGGTTTACAAAAGGATTGTTGGTTTTAAAAACAGCTTTGGCTGCTTTTTTCCTGATTTGTTGATAGGTTGGAGCATCGAGAAAAATATTTTCCTGCCTGATAATTTCCTTTTGTTTTTGAATGGCTGTTTGGCATACCTGTGAAAGGCTGTTTCTGTGCACTCTGTAAAGCATCAACGCTTCGGGCAAGGATTTGAAGCGATAACCCAGACCTGTTAACCTTACCCAAAATTCCCAGTCCTCGCTAACATGGCCTTTCCCCACAGGATAATCCTTGTAACCGGCGGATTTTTCCCATGCAACTTTCCTGAAAACTGCGTTTGTAGCCACCACATTCCCTACCTGAGTTAGTATTTCATAGGTCGCATCAGCGGTATTCCAAAGAACGTCTGACTCGCCAAAACTTTGCACCCAGGGGTAAACCACATCATAATGCAGGGCTTCGAGGTAAAATAGCGCTTTTTCGAGATAGGTAGGCAGAATAAGGTCGTCGGCATCCAGGCAGCAAATGTATTTCCCTTTGGCCAGGCCGATTCCGAAATTGCGGTTGTCGCCAACAAGATGACGTCCTTCACGAAAATGCACCTGAATGTTCGGATGGTTGATTTTTTTCAATATCTCTAAGGTTTCCTCATCATCCGAACCTCCGTCAACTACAATAATTTCGTAATTGGTAAAAGTCTGGTTTAACACCGAGTGAATGCTTTCGGAAATGTATTTTCCGTAATTGTAGTTGGGAATCACCACACTTACAAGCGGCAGTTCGTTTGGCCATTTTTGATTGACAATTTTTTTTCGGTGAAGAATCCAAGCTGCATTTTCGGCCATCTTTGCTGATTTCACCGGAATTGATCCTGCCCAAACCACAGAATTTGCAATGCCTTGCACGACCAGGTTGCTTGTTTTTCGCAGCATCGAATTTTCAGGAAAAACAGCATGGTACAAATTGCGCAGGCCATCGGCAATTTTCCACGATTTTGAGTTAAAGATCAGGTCGAGTGTTGTTTGCAATTCTGTAGTTTTCAGTTCATTTTTCTTCAGCCCCAGTGCCAGTCCCAGTTTAAAAAAATCGTAATACTTCAGGCCTGGATTATAGTTTTTCTGGTTTTCGATGGCATCAAAAATAGCCGGGTAATTCTTTTCATCCACTAATCTGATCAAATCCTGATAAAAAACCGCATTCATCCGATGACGTTCGTCCAATGATTTCCCTTCCCAAATACCCATGTTGGAAATTCGATGATGCGCCATTAATTCATCCAAAAAATGGATTTCCCCTTTTTGTGCAAAAATCACGTGAATCGGCCAGTCGGGAAAAGCCACAGCGTGAAATAAATCAGGAAAATCAATCCCGCAATTACGGTAAACCACCGAGCAGTTGGGGATGAAATTTTCTTTGATCAAATCAACAAAAGTGAAGGAATTTCTATTTTCAAACAGTGCTTTGTAAGTATCATTATGCTCATCAAAATTCAGGTTTCCACCACCAACAAAACCCACCCTGTGAAAGCAAAGGCTGTAATCGCTGTTTTGTTCCAGAAAATCAACCTGTTTCTGCAACTTGAGCGGGTCGGTCCAGTAGTCGTCGCCTTCGCAAATAGCGAAGTATTTTCCTTTGGCCTGTGGAAATACGATTTTGGTGTAAATCTCATAAAGGCTTGTTCCTTTGCCATACAGGTTTTCGGGTTGAATTAGCAGCCGGATTTTCTCCGGATTTTCGCGCTGATATTTGTGTAGGATTTCTGTAGTTCCATCGGTTGAGGCATCATCATGGATAAATATCTCAAACGGAAAAACAGTTTTCTGCATCAAAAAAGATTGGATGGCCTTTTCGATGGTGCTTTTGTGGTTGCAGGTAAGGCAGCAAATTGTGATGTCAATTTCATTTTCCATAGTATTGTTTTTATCATTTCACAATCTACAGTTCATCGCCAAAGCCCGGCCTGAGCCTGCGAAAAGTGTAGAGCCCAAAAACAAAGGTTGCAATGCTAATTGTCCAGAAAAAAATATTCATCTCAGGAAACTCAAAAAACCACCGTTGTTCGATAAAGGTATATCTATAACCTTCGGTGATATAAAAAAACGGGTTGAGCAGCGCGATGAACCGCAGGTTGCTTTCGCTGATCATGGTATATGGCCAAATTATAGGGGTAGCCCAAAACAAAATTGTTGTGAGAATACTAATGATATGGGCCATATCTTTGACAAACACATTGATTGCCGAAACAAACCATCCGATGCCTGAAAGCAGAAAAATGGTTGCAAAGAGATAGTAGAATATCTGTATCCAATAAATGGTAGGTTTTATATCAAAAGAAAATACCAACAGCAGAATGATACAACCCAGCATTACAGCATGGACGATCATTCCGGAGAATATTTTGATAACCGGGATCAGCAAAACAGGGAATTGCGTTTTTTTGATCAGGTAGCCGTATTCGGTAATGGCCATGCACGAAACAATCATGGTTTGACTGATAAAAAGCCATGGTATAAGCCCGGCGATTAACCAGGCACCAAAAGGAACACCTGTTGAAGTAAAGCCTGCACGCAAACCATAAGTAAAAGCAAACCACACCACCAGCACATATACGGCAGGCTGCACAAATGCCCATGGCAAGCCGATGTATGAGCTGAGATATCTGCTTTTAAAATCGTGCCAGATAAGCGTACCCATAAGATGACGGCTGTTGATCAAAGTTGTAATCGTTTGAGAAATATCTGTAAATATAATTTTCATTTATACGTTTTTTTAATTATTACATAAACAAATCAGCAGCTTCCATATTATAAACTTTAGAATCGGGCACTACCAGTTGCGTGCCCATGTTAAAGGCGGGATGAGCAATATCTACCGCAAGGATAAGCCCATCGTTAACGTTATAAATAAATTCAACCCGCCCATCAACAGCACTTGTTAGGGCTAGTGAAATGGTATAAGTTCCATTGGTTAGATTTGGCAATGTAAATTCAGTGCAGATGATTGTTGGCCTTCCCGGAGGCAGCGTTACAGTCTGGTTATAATAATGTGTGTTGATCTTAAAAAGCTCTGAACTGAAATTGCCGTACATGGTAAGCTGAAAGCCCGGCTGCACAATTTTTTCATCAGCATAAGCAATACTCAGTATTTTAATCTTTTGTGCAAGTTTGGCTTTTGTAATACTCTCGCCTGTTTCTGCATCGGCAATGGCAGCATAGTAGATTTGTGCTAAGCCCTTACCTCTCCCTGGATATTTTGAAAGGTTAATCCATTTCAGCTTTTCGAAACCCGGTACTGAAATTAATTTGCTAAAATCGATTTCTTTAAAATTCGAGACTTCCTTACTAACAGTGTTTGATTGCGCCATAAAAGCCTGATATTGGTCGGTAACTGTTAGCGGATCGCCATCGGCCACAATTTCGCCCTTGTTGATCCAGATGGCCCGTGTGCAAAAATCTTTCACAGCAGGTGTGCTGTGGCTGCAAAAAACAATGGTTTTCCCCGATTCCTTTATTTCCTTGATTTTGCGAAAGCACTTTTGCTGAAAGCGCATATCACCTACCGAAAGTGCCTCGTCAATGATCAATATTTCGGGGTTGATATTGATATTCATCGAAAAGGCCAGCCGCACATACATCCCGCTTGAATAGCTTTTTACAGGCTGATAGGCATACGCACCAATTTCGGCAAAGTCGAGGATGGCCTCCACGCGTTTTTTCATTTCCCTTTTGCGAAAACCCTGCAATGCACCGATGAAATAAATGTTTTCTACCCCGGTCATTTCCTGGTTAAAACCACCACCCAGTTCAAGCAGCGCGGTTACACGCCCGTTGCAATGGTAAGCCCCGG
>CAYNDN010000367.1:0-3772 GCA_964395075.1 uncultured Lentimicrobiaceae bacterium
TACTTTAAATGTAGCTCCTTTTTTGGTTTTGGCTTGTCCAAGTTGGGTTGGTTGAATTTGATTTACCGTGTTGATTACTTTTTGTAATTATGCAAGTTCATCCGCAGATTAAATTTTATTTTTGCACTCCAAACTGAACAAAAAATTCATGGGTAAAGTCATTTCAATTGCAAATCAAAAAGGTGGTGTAGGTAAAACTACAACGGCCATCAATCTTGGTGCTGCTTTGGCAGTACTGGAATTTAAAACCCTTGTGGTTGACGCTGATCCACAGGCAAATGCTACTTCAGGCATGGGGCACGATCCACGGAATGTACAAACCAGCATCTACGAATGTATCATTGATGAGGCAAATCCGGAGAAAGCGATTATTTCGTCAACCACACCGAATTTAGACCTCATTCCGGCCCATATCGACCTTGTTGGTGCTGAAATTGAAATGGTTAACATGCCTAACCGGGAAAAAATGATGAAAAAGGTGATTGATAAAATGAGGGATGAATATGATTTTATTTTCATCGATTGTTCACCATCCTTGGGTTTGATAACGATTAATGCATTGTGCGCCAGTGATTCGGTAATTGTACCGGTTCAGTGCGAGTATTTTGCCTTGGAAGGTCTCGGCAAATTATTAAATACAATCAAAATTGTCCAATCCAGGTTGAACGATAAACTTGATATTGAAGGCATTTTGCTCACAATGTATGATACCCGACTCAGACTTGCAAAGCAGGTGGTAGAGGAGGTTCGCACTCATTTTCAGCAGATGGTATTTGATACCATTGTCAGTCGGAATACAAAACTGGGAGAAGCCCCCAGTTTTGGCGAAACAATTATCATGCATGATGCGCAATCCACAGGTGCTTTGAATTATCTGAATCTTTCCAGAGAAATTCTCCAGAAAAACAACATGACCAGGATGGAAAAGTCGGATTACGAAATTAATTTTTTAAATGAAAAATAAAAAAGGTGCATTGGGCAGAGGGCTGGAAGCCATATTGCAAAGCCCGGATACGGATATTACATCTAAAGATATCTCCGGAAACTATGTTGTAGGAGCAACTGCAGATATTGAAGTTGAAAAAATTGAGACCAATCCATTTCAACCCAGGGCTGATTTTGATGAAGAAGCACTTGAGTACCTTGCTGATTCCATAAAAGAACAAGGCATCATTCAGCCAATCACGGTTCGTAAGCTTGGATATGACAAATACCAGATTATTGCAGGTGAACGCAGATTGAAGGCAGCCAAAATAGTTGGACTTAAGGAAGTGCCGTGTTTTATTCGGGTTGCCAATGATGAGCAGATGCTAGAACTGGCCTTAATCGAGAATACCCATCGCGAGGATCTCAATGCCATCGAGATTTCTATCAGTTATCAGCGGCTTATCGAAGAATGCAATCTTACACAGGAAGAATTGAGCAAACGTGTGGGTAAAAAACGTACAACCATCACCAATTATCTCAGGTTGCTGAAACTTCCGGCCGAGCTCCAGCTTGCCATTCGCGAAAATAAAATTTCGATGAGCCAGGCTCGGAATTTTGTAAATATTGAAGACCCGGAGGAGCAGGTCAGATTGCTAAAGCAAATTACCGATGATGGTATGACGGTGAGAGAAGTTGAAAAGGAGGTGAAGAAGATCAACAAAGGAGGCACCAGAAGAAATGTGCTGCCTGAAAAGTATCGCGAAATGTCCAGGAGCTTAAGCGAGGATTTTAGCACCAAAGTGGAGATTAAACGCAACAACCGCGGGATCGGAAGTATTGTTTTTAAATTTACTTCCGAAGGCGAAATGGAGCGTATTTTACAACAAATTAAAAAATAAAATACCCGGAAAACAGTTTGTAGCTTTTAAATGCTGAAAACAAATAAATCGACAGGGAATAAATCCAACCATTTTTTCTGCACCGGATTTTATATAACAATGATCGTATGCTTTGCTGCAGCGTTTCTCAGCCTCAATTTCAGGCAGGCAAAAGCGCAGCAACAACCCGAAACAAAAATGTGGGTAGTTAGCGATTCAGTGGAATATCACTCGGCTAAAAAAGCAACCATTTATTCGGCAATCCTTCCCGGACTGGGTCAGGCCTACAACAAAAAATACTGGAAAATCCCGATTATCTATGCGGGTTTCGGTGCCCTGATCTATTTCATCAATTCTAATGGGAAAGAGTACCGTAAATTCAGGGAGGCCTATAACATCGTGGCAACCAATGACACATTAAATTATGATAACAATGAATATGTGGTGAAGTATGATGCCAACCTCAATCAGCTTGAAGAAGGCAGGAATTATTACCGCCGAAACCTGGAATTAAATTATATTTTAACCGGGTTGCTTTACATTTTAAATATTGTTGATGCAAGTGTTGATGCTAACCTCTATAATTTTGATGTTAGTGAAGACCTCAGCATCAGGTTCGACCCCATTAGAAGTCAAGATGTTTTCAGACCCGAGCCCTCAATGGGGCTGACATTGAAGTACAAATTTTGAAGTTGATGAAAATTGTAATTATCGGTTATGGAAAAATGGGCAGGGCTGTTGAAAAGGTGGCTCTGGCGAATGGAATTGAAATTGTTGCCTGTATTGATTCGGAAGATGACTGGGCGGCCAATATTGATAAGATTAAATCTACGGATGTTGCTGTCGAATTTTCTACACCTCAAACCGTTGCAACAAATCTGCATCGGTGTTTTGATATTGATTTGCCTGTGGTAACCGGAACAACTGCCTGGGAACATAAGCTGCCACAAATTAAATCACGCTGTATTTCCGAATCAAAATCCCTGCTCGTTGCCCCAAATTTTAGCATTGGCATGAATATTTTTTTTAAACTGAACAAGTATCTGGCAGGTGTTATGGATAAATTTGATCAGTTTGAGCCGGTTATCGAAGAAATACATCACAAAAAAAAGCTGGATCAACCCAGCGGAACAGCAAAGCACCTGGCCGAAAGTATGATCGACATCATTAAACGGCTAGATCAATGGAAGCCTGGAAATGAAATTTCAGGTGGAATCTTACCGGTGATTTCTCAGCGGACGGATGATGTTCCGGGAATACATAAAATCAGTTATACTTCAGATGATGACCTGATCGAAATACAACATACAGCCAAAAGCAGAACCGGATTTGCCCATGGGGCAGTTTTAGCAGCAGAATGGATAGTTGGCAGAACCGGATTTTTTACAATGGATGATGTACTGGCTGACATCATTTAACACATTAACATTAATTAACTAAAGGGCGACAAGGCATTCAATGCTTTACCGTTTCAACAATCCAAAATTTGCAGCATGAATACACTTACGGTTCTTATCATCATTTTTCTGTTTTTCCCTGTTTTTCTCATTCCGATTTTCAAAAAAATCAACATTCCGGCTTTTAAAGCTGCAATTCCCCTGCTCAACTATTGGGAGTGGAATAAATTGAATGGCAAGCCCTTTTGGTGGTTCCTCATTTTGTTTGTGCCTTTCATCAACATTTTTATGGTATTCCTGATGATTGTTGAAACGGCCAAATCTTTTGGGAAATACGGCCTTGGCGAACAAGCTCTCGCGGTACTTTTCCCTTTTATTTACCTTCCGTTTTTGGGAGTTAATGATAAAGAAAAATACCTGCCTGTTGACAAGCGACCTAAAATTAAGAAAGGAGCCGCCCGCGAATGGGTTGATGCCATCATTTTTGCAGTTGTTGCTGCTACCATTATCCGCACTTTTATTTTTGAGGCCTATACCATTCCAACTTCATCCATGGAAAACTCATTGTTG
>CAYNDN010000367.1:3782-5621 GCA_964395075.1 uncultured Lentimicrobiaceae bacterium
CCTATTTGTGAGTAAAATGGCTTATGGGCCAAAAGTCCCCAATACTCCATTGGCTTTCCCTTTTGTGCATCATACTTTACCACTCACCAAATATACCAAAAGCTATGTGGAATGGATAAAGTTGCCATATTACCGCTTTCCGGGGTTTGGTGATGTGAAACGCTATGATGCAGTAGTGTTTAATTATCCCAGTGGCGATACGGTGATTCTTGAGATGCAAAACCAGGATTATTATGGAGTTGTGCGGCAGGCTGAGAACGCCATGAAATCCCAGCGTGGAGACAGGTATCGTTCGGGTATGGGACATGATATGATCTGGCGTGATTATAATGTTGTAGCCAGGCCCGTTGATAAGCGCGAAAACTACATCAAACGATGTATGGCCATGCCGGGTGATGAGATAGAAATTATTGATAAACAGGTGTTTATTAATGGAGAAGAGGCTTTTAATCCACCAGGAATGCAGTGGGCTTATTATTTAACCATGAAAAACAGATCGCCCGGTGCAATCAGAAAACTAATTGATACCTACGACCTTAGGCAGGATGAAGTTTTCACAGTAACCAACAGGTCCAATATGTTTCAAATACATACCACCAAAAGCAATGTTGATTTGATCAGCGTGAATCCATTGGTGGCCAAAATTGAGCCATTGATAAAAAGCACGGACAAACCCAACCCCAATATTTTTCCACACGATATCGTGAATTATCCATGGAACGAAGATAATTTCGGTCCGCTCGTTATACCAAGTGCCGGAAAAACAGTTGATTTAACTGAAGTGAGTATTGCCCTTTATCGCAAAATTATTGACACCTACGAGAATAACGAATTGACCGAAAAAGACGGGAAATTCATTATCAATGGGCAGGAGGCAACCACTTACACCTTCAAACAGGATTACTACTGGATGATGGGTGATAATCGCGATAATTCTGCCGACTCCAGGTTTTGGGGATTTGTTCCGCACGATCATATTGTTGGAAAAGCTGTTTTTGTATGGATGTCGTTGGATGATCAAAAAGGACTTTTCGATGGGAAAGTCAGGTGGGGTAAAAGTCTCAGGGTAGTTCGTTGATAAAAAAGTCGATAAATAAAATTTATAAATCTAAACAAGTATTATGAAATCAAAAACACTAACAATTCTAACAGCCATTATGTTGGTTGGCGTATTTTCTCTTTCAGCAGCTAAAAAGAAAAACTTTACAGGAAAAATAACCTACTCCATCTCTGTTCAGGCAGATAACCTTCCTGAGCAAGCCAAAGCCATGATGCCCAAAACCATGACCCTTTATGTTGGTAAGGATAAAACCAAAACCGAACTCTATACCCAAATGGGCATGCAAAGCTCTATCGAAAACCTGGAGGATAAATCTAAAATTTCCCTGATTGATATGATGGGGCAGAAATTTGTTATCAGAGATACTTATGAGGATGTTCAAAAAGATATGGAAGACATTCCTGAACTGAAGATTGAAAGGACCGGGGAAACAAAAGAAATTGCCGGGTACCAATGCGAAAAATTAATTGCCAGTCAGGTTGAGGACGGAAAGGAATATGCTACCGCCTGGGTAACACCGGAGTTGACGGCTCACGAAAACATGAATTTTTCAAACGAAGCCTTTGGCGGAATAACTGATATGCTGCTCGAATTTGAGATGGACGCCGGCAATGGCATTATTATGACTTTCACAGCCATAGAGGTTGATAGTAAAAAAATTAAAAATAGTGTATTTGAGGTACCTGAAGGTTTTAAGGAAACAACCCGCGAAGAACTCCAGGGTGCCTTTGGAGGATAAGATTTTTTGGAACTACTGCAAATTTTGTGGAAGATGGTAC
>CAYNDN010000368.1:0-5566 GCA_964395075.1 uncultured Lentimicrobiaceae bacterium
TGTTGACGTGCGCGAGGAATATCTGAATAGCTTTAAAATGTTTGGCGTGCCCGAAGTGATACCCCTTGCCATGAGTAATTTTAGAGCGGAATACTACACATTGCCAAAAGACCGCCACTTGATTTTAGCAGATTCGGCCGGATTGAAAAGTAAAGAGGCCACTTTGTTTTTGCTCGAAAATGGCTTCGATAAAGTGGCCAACCTTGCCGGAGGGCTCGTGGAGTGGGAGCGCGATGGAATGCCGCTGAACGTTGACATCAATGAGCGACTAACCGGCTCGTGCATGTGCCAGCTTAAACCCAGAGAAAGAAGAAAATAAAAATAGAAACTTAAATTCAACAAATTATGAATATACCGTCTATTGGTTTTATCGGCGGCGGCAGAATTACCAGGGTATTTCTGCAGGCTCTTGAAAATAAAAAAAACTCGTGGTATGAAATAAAGGTTTTTGATACGGATAAAAACACATCCTCAAAACTAAAACGCCAATACCCGGATATAAAGATAGTTGCATCGGCAGGAGAGGCTGCCCGTGCCAATGTGGTTTTAATTGCACTGCATCCGCCGGTGATCATGGAAACCCTTGCCGCTATTAAAGACTTTGTGACAAAGGATGCCGTGATTGTTTCGCTGGCACCAAAAATTACGATTCAAAAAATCAGTTCAGTGTTAAACGTACCAAATATTATGCGTTTGATCCCAAATGCCACTTCCATTATCAGCGAGGGGTACAATCCTTTTTGCTTTGCTCAAAGTTTTGAATCAGCTAAAAAAATCAGCATAATTTCATTGCTCGAAAAACTTGGTAAATCCATTGAAGTTGACGAATCAAAGCTTGAGGGTTATGCCATTATTTCGGCCATGCTCCCGACTTATTTTTGGTTTCAGTGGAAACAGATGGTCGAAACCGGAACAAAAACAGGATTGAGCTTGCAGGAAAGCAGCGATGCTGTTTACCATACCCTGCTTGCCGCCTTAAAACTCATGTTTAGGTCAGGGATGAGTTACGATGAAGTTACCGATTTGATTCCGGTGAAACCTATCGGGGATAATGAGCATGAAATAAATCAGATATTACAATCCAAACTGATGGGGCTTTACGATAAAATAAAAACGTAGGCCAACGCCGCCGCAAGTATTCTTCAATCAAAAAACACGCAACTATGACTACTAAACTCCTTAACTCATTATTTTTATTGTTGATGGCAGCCGGCTTTTTGTGGTTAGCAAGCTGCGATCAAAATGAAGAAGAAATGCCAGAGCCGGAGCCAACCATAAACCTGGCCCTCGACAGCATTACCACACCCAAAAAGCACATCGTAATGTTTGAGGAAATCCTGGTTACTGCTCATGCCCGCGGCGAAAACCTGCAATATTTCTGGGAAACAAATCATGGCAGTATGCTCGGCAAAGATTCGGTAACTGTAAGATATTGGGGATGTCCTTCATGCATAGGTCTTAATACCATACAATGCACAGTTTCCAACGAATTTGGCTCTATATCCGACACCATCATGGTGCAGGTTGACCCATGGAATAAATAGCATATGAAAAGAATAATTTTTATCCTCATAATTATAACCCTTTGCAGCAGTAAGGTTGCCCTTGCGCAATGCTGTGCAGCCGGCAATCCTGTTGGTGGCGATGGCTCGCAGGATGCCCTCAAAAAAAACCAGCTAAACCTTTTCATCGCCTACCGGCATAGCTATTCAAGGGATTACTATCATCAAAGCCAAAAGGAGGATATCCAAAATATCGAAAAGAGTTATTATCACTACGGCAGCCTGTCACTTTCTTATGGCATCAACTGGCGGTTTACCATCCACACCGGAATGGGCTATTATTTTGACAAAACCCAGGTAATGAATCTGTCCACCGGTAAGGAATTCATCAAGGCAAAGGGAATCGGGGATTTGTCGGTTACAATGAGATACAGCCTGTTGCCCCAAAAGATCGTAAACGAAAACCGGTTGATCTTTTCGTTTGGTGGGAGGTTTCCGGTTGGGCAATTCAACGAGGTTCAGGATGGTGTGAAAATACCGGTCGCCCTGCAACCTTCTTCAGGTGCATTAAAAATAAACAGTGCCCTGTTTTATTCCCATAAAAAAAATGAAACGAAACTTGGGTGGAGCGCATTTGCACTGTTCGAGTGGAGCAACCAAATCAACGAAGGCCTGATCGTATATAAGTATGGAAATCTTTTGTTATTGGAAGCCAGCGCATTTTACCCGGTCAAACCATCATTTGTGATTTCGCTGTCATCCAGGGCAGAATTTAGAGCCAGGGATAAAAAAGAAAACGACCTGGAAATTGAATCTACAGGGGGTATGGTGTTGTATATTAAGCCACAGATTCATTTGAAAATAGTTAACGATTTGTATCTGCTTACTTTTGCGGAAGTGCCTGTTTACAAATATGTGAACGGTTATCAGCTTACCAACCTGTTTGCACTACAGGCGGGCATAAGAAAAACTTTTACGTTCTAGAAATACTGTTAAAATAAAATAACCAGTTAGACATGAAAATTTTAATCCTTTGCACCGGAAATAGTTGCCGCAGCCAAATGGCCCACGGTTTCATGCAATCTTTCAACCCGTCACTCGAGGTACATTCGGCTGGCACCGAAGCCTCCGGGAAGCTCAACCCAAAAGCCGTGGAAGTGATGAAAGAAATCGGCATCGACATCAGCCACCACACCTCCGATCCCGTGGACAAATACCTGGGGTGGGAATGGGATTATGTGATCACGGTTTGTGGCGGCGCCAACGAAAAGTGCCCGGCGTTTATCGGCAAGGTAAAACACCGTATGCACCTTGGTTTTGAAGACCCGTCAGAAGCCACCGGCACGGATGAATTTATCTGGTCGGAATTTCGCAGGGTGAGGGATGAGATCAGGGAAGCTTTTTGGAAGTTTTATACTGAAATAGTCCCACAGAACAATAACTAAACACATAAATGTTTGATAAGAAAAAAATAAATCAGTTTATTGCCTGGCTCCTGATGGCTGCCGTGATGGCTATGCTGGTGCTGCTGTTTGTGTTTAAGGACACGTTGATCAGTTTTACATCCAGAAGCATGCAGCAGCAAATATCACCCATCAGCCAAAAAATCTTTACCGATTCCGTGGATCATCTTTATAACTATAGTGTCAACGAACACAACTTTCGTTACACGCTGCTTGAGTTTAGCGGAGCAGGTTGCAACATTTGCCGGAAAATGGAAATTGAACTGGAAGCCTTGAAAAAAAGTCATGGTAACGACTACATTAATGTTGTGATTTATCAAATGACCCGGCCCAACGGATTGCAATGGGGGAAATATTTTGGCATTGTGATGATACCGACCCAGGTTATTCTTGACCGCACAGGAAAGGAAATGTTTCGGAACACCGGATTTATGAGCAAAGATGACCTGTTGGATAAAATGGAATAATGCAAACTGCTTGCAAAAAACCCCTCATAATGAAATGTCTCAGTATTCTTGGATTATGGATAATGTTGCCCGTCATCTCAATTGCCCAATCAACGCAAAAAGCCAATTTCCCGATACCTGATTGCCAGATTAAAACCATTGATGGCAGCTCTTTCAACACCGCAACTTTCAATACGGCGCATCAGCAACCTTTTGTGATTTGCTTTTGGCAGAGCTGCTGCTCCAATAACCTCAATTTTATGGATTCATTCAACGATCTTTACGAGGATATTGTTGAAGATATTCCGTTTAAAGTATATGCCGTGTCAGTTGACGACAGCCGGTCGTCCAGCAAGGTAAAGTCGATGGTTAACGGAAAGGGTTGGGGCTTTGAATTCTATCTCGATCCCAACAGCGATTTCAAACGCGCAATAAACGTGAGCCTTACCCCCCACTGTTTTGTATTTGACAAAAACGGAAACCTGATATGGCAAAAAAGCAGCTTTTTACAAGGCGATGAATATTTGATTGAGGAAGTACTCGAAAGTATCGGGGAGAGTGATTGATTGAGCCAACCTTTTTTTTGACGCTTGAAGGTCCGATGGCTATCGGAATCGGACGCTTCAAGATCAGGGAGGGGTGCGACTTTCGATCGTCCGAAGGTCATCGAAACGTCAAATATTTTATACCAAGGCTTGCCCAGCTTCAGTAAAACATTTTCCGGTTTACATCATAAACTTTATCATGTCCCTCAACATTAGCAGAAATGTGGAACAAAGAAAGAAACCCTAACCTTATTACCTTATCTGTTTACAAGTTTTTAAATATAAGGTAATAAGGTTCATTATGATCGTGTAGGATCATTTTTTCTACTAAGGTTTGGTTTTGGAGAATAAGGTTTTTCCGGCTTCAGTTTGAAACCCTAAGAGTGTTCTGCTGCTGTAATGAGCGTTTTCCCGGGTCTGAAAACCTGACTGGTTTCCAAAACCAGTTAGGTTTGTGCTGCCATCACACCAATAGCCTTATTTCTTCCCAATTCGATAGTTTACAAGGATTACTGGTATCTAAATAATTCCTGGAAGGATTTATTTTTCTTTACGAAAATCTTCAGCTTCAATGTCAGCCTGCTTTAGTATGGCTCTGAGGGTTCCTTCGGGGATATCTCCTGAATGATTTGGTATGGTGGTATAGCGGTTCGTTTGATGGTTGTACCAAATTTCATGACTACCGGCAGCTTGTCGGTGAAATTCAAAACCAAATTTCTTAAGAATTTTAATAATATTTCTGTATTTGAACCCGGCCAGCCTGCCCATGTTAAAATCCGATTACCAATGGATAATTAAACTTGTCTTTTACCTGTTCCAGATTACCGGCTTGCTGTTCCTGTGATTCGAGCAATTTCCTGGCTACATCTCTTGCAATCTCAAGCGTTTCAGTAATAGTTCGGCCTTGCGCAACGAGGCCCTGTATTGATTCGGAGGTGGCCAGGTAGAAACCTTCGGGCAATCTTTCTATTTGAATATTTATAACTCTTTCCATATTGAGAACATTTTTTCAAAAATAAACAAATTTAATGTTATCCACGAGCATCATTTTTCTATTAAGGTTTGGATTTGGGGAAATAAGGTTTTTCCGGCTTCAGTTTGAAACCCTAAGAGTGTTCTGCTGCTGTAATGAGCGTTTTCCCGGGTCTGAAAACCAGACAGGTTTCCAAAACCAGTCAGGTTTATCACCATCACACCAAAAACCTTATCTTTTTCCTCAACCTTAGTAGAAATGGGGAACCATGAAAGAAACCTTAACCTTATTACCTTATTCGCACGGATGCTGTTGAGAATAAGGTAATAAGGTTAATTGTGATCGGGTGGGATCATTTTTCTATTAAGGTTTGGTTTTGGAGAATAAGGTTTGCCCGGCTCCGGTTTAAAACCCTGAATGGATTCTGCTGCTGTAATGAGCGTTTTCCCGGGTCTGAAAACCAGACAGGTTTCAAAAACCTGTCTGGTTTACCACCAGAACACAAAAAACCTTATCTTTTTCCTCAACCTTAGTAGAAATGGGGAACCATGAAAGAAACCCCAACCTTATTACCTTATTCACCCGGATGCTGGTGAGAATAAGGTAATAAGGTTAATTGTGATCGGGTGGGATCACT
>CAYNDN010000369.1:0-5533 GCA_964395075.1 uncultured Lentimicrobiaceae bacterium
GAATCCACATAAAAATTACGTCCTATTTCTGCTAAATTACCCAGCCCTGAAAAACTTGCCACGGAATTGTTGCCTTTAAAATTAAAGGAGCCTCCAATCATAGCCAGGTCATCCAGGCCAATTAAACTGGTCAGGGTAGTATTATTTTCCATCTTCAAACCCCCGCCAATTTGGGTTAAACCATCCAATCCGTTTAAATTGCTAATATCGTCTCCGCTTATTGAAACATCACCGGCAACCTGGCTACAACCGGGGTAGTTAACCTGGAAACTGTCCACCTCTGCCTGGTTGCTCAGCACAATTCCTTCGGGGGCACACCCCTGTATATCCCCGATTATGATCAGGTGATCGTTGCTTCTGCTGTGATCCAAACCAAACCCATCACTTCCAAGCATATAATCTATAAAGAAAGTCCCTGTTTGTGCATCGGTGTATATTCTAAAATCGAAGTGGTAGGTGCTCCCACCAATATAAATAGTATCATCTGCAACCCACCAGTAATAATTTTCAGGTGGTGGATCGATGGAACTCATACTCTGGCTCAGACTATCCGAATATATAAGTGTCCCGACAAAGGTAGAAGTATTAACGAAGTAGGCTATCGAGTCCTGCGGCATCCATCCCACAGGAAGCAATGCCCCAAAGCGGGGCATTTCGTGATATTCTCCCCCAGCCCAGGCACTAATTTGAACATCAAAGAAAGCGTTGGGGTCGGCGTGGTAGGGCTGGTAAATATTTTCAAAGTCGAAGCAGCCCGCGAGAAACACTGTGAAGACCGCGATGGTAACGATCAGGGTTTTGGTTAGCTGGTTTTGCTTTTTGTAATAGGTTTTGTTTTTCATGATAAATTCCTTTCTTTTTTACCAAGGCGGTTGTTTGTCCGGGAGAAATTCAGGGCTTCACTTGAAGTGAAACCCTGAATAGCCGGGGAACGGCTGCCTTTCTTATTGTTTAATAATTTTGTTTGTTATCAATTTATTTTTGGTTTGTAGCCGTATGAAGTACATCCCGGAAGGTAAATCGGCAATATTGATTTCTGCCTGCCTGGTATTGCATCCCTGTATTTTTACCACTACACCGGCGATGTTCATTATTTCCACCGATTGAAGTTTTTCTTTGCAGGATATAAAAAGTGTGTTTTTTGCAGGGTTGGGATACATAATAAAATCGCGGCTACTATTGGTCTGGATGCCGGTGGCGAGGGAGTCGATATGAATATAGTCTGTTTTTATTATGGTATCAGAGCCATAAGCGTTGTTAACAACAAGCTTTACATCGTAATCACCCGGGACCATATATTTAATTTCCGGGTAAGGTTCGTTAGAAGTTTCAGGCGCACCACCCTCAAATTCCCATGACCAAATGGTGGGGTTATTGGCCGATACATCTGTGAAATGTATCGTATCTCCCTCAACTATGGTTGTGGTATCAGCAGCAAAATCGGCTATTGGTTTCAGCACATCAAAGAATTGGCAAATGCGGTTTAATAATTCTGCACGGGTATTTGGAAAGGCTGCATCATCCAATTCAGCGAGTGCATAAGAAAAGCAAAAAGTCCGCTGATTGAAATCCCCGCTATGTTGAATAGCAACAATTCCATAATCGCTTTCGTTAAATGCAGCCATTGCTCCGGGCAGGGGCTCGTAAATATCAATATATGCTATTGAAGGCTGGCTGGAAGAACTGAACAGCATATCAGACGTAAGTGCCATTGCCTGGCCTGTTAGGGAATCAATAAAATTTACGGTTCCATCATCTGCAGAAGCTAGTCCAAAAAGATTGAGCAGCGCATAATTTTCGTTCTGGTCAAAACCAAAGGCATCACCACTTTCCAGATAAACACATCCGCCATTTTCAAGATAGTCGCTGATAGTAGTAGCAGTCTGATCATCGAGAACTGTATATTCCGCTGAATAGTTACCAAAAGCGAGAAAGGCCGCCCCGAAGCCATCAAGGTTTTCAGGAAAAGTGTTTTCGTAAGTTACTGCATAAGCGTTTTCAGAAAGGTATTCATTGATAAAACTCCCGCTGTAACTTGCACCATTCGGTACGCCCTCATAAACCAGCAAACCATGATTTACTTTAATATAATCTTCCTGTATCAGGGTGTCGGTATTTACTCCATTCGAAACAATCAGCATTATATCAAAAGCATCTGGGCTATTATAAGTCCATGCCGGGTTTTGCTCCTCCGAATCAATCATTCCATCTCCATCCAAATCCCACTGCCATGAAGTGATCGGGTAAGCGGGATCGGATACTGAAACATCTGAAAACTGAACTTCAAGAGGAGCGCCACCAGCTGTTTCATCAGAAATAAAATTAGATATTGCATAAGCATTGGGTAATTCATAATCGAAAAATTCCATGATTTTCAAAAGAATAGCATTCCGTGAACTCATGGCATTGCGGTCGATAAGTTCAGCGAGCGAATAGCCTAAATAAAAGGCTTTGTGGCCATAGGAGCCTGAGCCATCATTCATAATGGAAACATTACCAAATTCATTTTCGTAAAATGGAATGATTGCTCCACCGGTCGGTTCAAGATAATCGATATACCAATTGTGCGCCTGCTTCGATCCTGTAAATAGCATCCCTTCAAAAGGCGTGTTTTCAACACCAATCAGACTGTCAACCGGATTGTTGGATAGTGGATAAGGATTGTTACTTACTCCAAACAATTGTTTCATCGCGGCGTAATTCGGATAGCCAAAGTAAAACATGCCGTTGAACATCCCGCCCATCTCTACATATAAACGCCCGCCTTGCTCAAGGAATTCCTGGCATAACAGCGCATGTTCTTCGTTAAACATGTGACCCTGATCCAATGTCTCACCATAATTTCCATGCGACAGGAAAATGGTTTCAAAACCCATTAGTGACACCGGGAAAGTATTTGAGTAGGTGAAATCCATTCCGAGATGCTGCAGGAAAGTCCTGATATAACTACCGCTGTAATCCCGGCCGTAAGCTTCCCCCTCGAAAATAAATATCCCGGAAGGGGCAACCAGCAGTTCAACAATTATATCCTGCCCATAAACCACTGGTGTGTTCGTTTCGAAATGAATGATAAATTTTGCAAAATGAGAACTTGCATCTTCACTCACCTGTATTAGCAATTGGTCTTCAATTGAAAAATACCCATCGGGAGGAATATTAATCGTAGCGGTTCCATTTAAAATAATAATCGATTGATCATCGGATTGCAATGTAACCACAGCATTTTCTTCCCCGACAAAGGGAACATAATTGCGGAATTCAAAATCCAGTGAAATTTCTTCACCCGGTTCGTTTACATCGTTGCCATTTTCATCCTGTGGAAAAAACCCGGTTAAATCCAGTTTTAATTCCTGGGGCATGGATACATTTTCTTCAACAAGCATACACAAAGTATTTACCCTCCCTGTACCCAGTAAGTGTTGATAACCGGGATTTATTGAATCGATGTTATCGGCTGTGCCCATTACCTGGGTAATTAGTTGTTCGTTTGTCCACTCGGGATGGTAAGACTTCAGCAGGCCAAAACATCCTGCAACCATGGGGCACGCCATCGAAGTGCCCGACATCCATGCGTAGGTGTTATTGGGAGTAGTGCTTAATATCCCGCCCTCCCAGCCACCACCGGGGCAGCTAATGTCAACCATTTGGCCATAGTTAGAATAAGCTGCTTTTGTATCGTCAACACTCAAAGCAGCCACCGAAATTACATTTGAATAAGCGCCGGGATATATGGGAACCTGGTTGTTAGAATTATGTGCAGCAGCTATTACTATGCTGCCCAGCCCGGTCACATAATCAATCACTTCCTGGTTTGCAAGAGAATAGCCTGATCTTCCCCAACTATTGGAGATGATGTCGGCATCATTCTCTGCCGCATATATTATTCCATCATAAGCTCCTGTAAAAGAGCCATCGGGCTCAGCAACCTGAACAGGCATTACTTTTACGTTCCAGCTTATACTTGAAATACCCGTTCCGTTGTTTGTAACCCCGGCAGCGATACCGGCTGTGTGGGTGCCATGTTTTTCGCCGGAATTATGATCAGGATCATTGTTATTTGCAATCATGTCCCAACCAATAAAATCATCCGTAAAGCCATTCATATCATCATCAATTCCATTCATATCATCGGGATCGAAAATATAAGAACTGCCCATAGGTATGAGAGTGAAGCCGTCACCATCGGCATCTTCGCCCAGGTTTTGCCAGATATTGGAGCCCAGGTCAATATGTTTCCAATATGTGCCGTTATCAATTATGGCAATCACTGTTTCAGGGCCATCCTCACCATGGAAAATATCCCAGGCCTCAGGCGCGAATATCTGCGGCAAGTGTTGACACTGGCCGTACAATTCATCATCAGGCTCATCTGCCTGTTTGTTTAAAGGGATCGGCTCAGCATATTCGATGTTCGGGTCCGTGGAGAATGCGTTGGCGACTTTTGCCACAGGATACTTTTCCGGAAATTCAATCCTGTAAATCCTGGAAAGGTCAGGCAAATCATATCTTAATTTTTTTGGGTTGTATTTAAACCTTTTTTCACACAGATTAATTTCATATTCCTTTGCTTTGGCATCCAGCGAAGGTATGTTAAAGGAAATGTTCCCGGCTTGTTTGCTAAATTCCCCCACACCTTCTTTCACTTTTATGGTGATCGTTCCCTTAAGAAATTCGGCTTGGTGTTCGCCCCTGCCTGGAGGCGTTTTAGAAAGGTGATCAGATTTTGAGCCAACGGCATCCCGGGCGGCTGCACCTTCGCCCTCCGAATAGAGCCCCTCGAATTGAAGTTGATCCTGCGCATTTACATAGCTTACCATAAAAAGGATGGCAACAATAACTGTAAAAAGTCTTGTAAGTGTTTTCATAACTATTTCTTTTTTAGGTTTAAAATATTTGAGTTAATAATGACTGAAAAACAATGGTGTAAATCTACTGTCCCCGAAAGCCAAAAAGGTGGGAGATGTTTGAACGCCGGGGCTGGTTTTATGAACGCCGGGGTTTTGATGACGAACGCGAAAAAAATGCAAGGATCAATATGGGAAAAAGGTGGCGGTTAAGCGATTTGTAATGACTGAGAATGCGGTTTTTTATCTTAACTGCCCGGATAAAACCAACGGTTAAAGCAAGGATAAATAAAGCAGTCATTTATCTCAACCATCGGCCTAGTGCCCAATATTTGGTTCTTTTTATGCTTAATGTCAATGAACTTGCAGGGTGACCGTTCTTTTCTGTAAGCGGATGCTTGATGATCGTTAGCGTTTTATCATTTTAATGGTTCTTATTCCTTCGCCGGTTTTCAGGGTGCAGAAATAAATGCCGGGACACAGGCTGCTGCCATCCATTGCCACCTGATGCACGCCCTTTTCCTGGAATTCTTCAACAAGGGTCAGGATGTTTATCCCGGTGATATCACTGATGCTTATGTTTACGAATGAATCCTCCTGCAGCGCATAGCTAATTTTAGCGGTGGCTGTAAAAGGATTGGGATGTATGCCGGTGGAAGTTATGCTTCCATGTTTATCTGTATCCATGA
>CAYNDN010000370.1:0-4247 GCA_964395075.1 uncultured Lentimicrobiaceae bacterium
TTATCGGTTTATTGTACCGCTCAACCCACAGTAAACCAACAATTGGCCTTTTAATATCTTATCATTTTTTGATGTCAATGTGTGCGTTTTAGTCATTCAATTATTTTTCACGGCTAAAATACAAAAACCAACTTAAAAGTAAGAGTTATTATTGCCTTTTCTGCCAGACTTTGACAAGCTACGAGAGGTTTTAACAGATGGAGCCTGTATTATTTGCAAACCGCTCACTCCCCATCCCGCACACACCTGAACCCCACTGTGGCATTTCTGTCCATCGAAGGGGAAACCCGGAGCAGCATCTGTTGATGATTGGCCGGTTGCGGGCCGCCCTGCACATACCACCAACTGGAAGTGGGCTTGTAAAAATTGCCGCCCTTCATGATGGTAAAATAGTAGGAGCCGTTGTCGTAGTTATCTGATGTAATTTGCCATACATTTCCCACCATATCCTTTATACCAAAGGGCGAAGCCCCCTGCGGATATTGGTCAACGGGGGTGGCGTGCCCAAGGGCATTGTTGCAGCGCGTGGAATCGAAATCAGGGCCCCAGGGCCACTGGCGGCCGTCGGTGCCCTGGGCGGCATACTGCCACTCGACTTCCGTGGGGAGGCGTTTGCCGTAAAACGTGCAAAAGGCCTCAGCTTCTTCGGGCGTGATATAAACCACCGGGTATTTTTCTAGCGAATCCGGCAGTTCGCCATCCGGCCAGTGCTTCAGGAAGTTTTTGGAGTGCCCGGGTTTATATCCTGAACTTTTGAGGTATATTGCAAAACGGGTGTTGGTAACCGGAAATTCATCCATATAAATGCTGCCCATAAAAAGCGTGTCACCATCAGAATTTTTTGGGTAGGGGATGAACTGATCGCGGTTGGAAGCGCTGAAAACAAAAGTGCCGGCGGGGATTTCCAGCATGCCTTCGGGAGCCGCTCCGGCCGGGTTGGAGTGCTCCGTTTTGCTCATCAGCCGTGGCAGCGCCAGCGGGATACCGATGATGCGTTCATCTAACAACTGGTTGTTTTCATCAAACAACTGCACCACAATTTTGCCTTCGTATCCACCGAAGTGATCGTAAAGTTTAAGGGCATGTTTTTCGGCAGCAAGCTCAATTTTTTCGGACTGATATGTGGGGTTTCCGGCTGATATCACGATTTTATCCCCGGTGGTTACGTCCATAAAAAGGGAATCGATCCGGCGGTCCACATCCAGGAGTTCAGGCAGAACGGCAATTACATCCACCGAGGATTCGCGACGTGTTCCGATCCATGACCGGTCAAAAGCACGTGTTTTTACCTTTGGGTATAATTTCCAGTCGATGGTATCCACTGAAACTTCTTCGTGATGCCAGAGGCTCACTGCATGGTGGTTTTCCGGAATTTCGGCCTGAAAGAGCGGGCCATTGAAACCTTCCGGGATCAGGCTGTATAAGGTGTATATATCTTTATTATCCGATGGGAAATGGTTCACCCAGATGCTGTCGGTGGTTGTGGAAATAAGCGGGGTCCAGTTGTAACTATTGAAATTTACGGAATTTTCACGCAGTAATTTTACGATTTTCCCGAGGTAATAAAATTCTTCCTCCACCCAATCGGGCCTGCCAGGATAATAAGTGTTCAGTTCCACGCCATAGCCATTAAAAAGTGAAATATTGGCTTCGCGCCGGATGCGGCCCTGGCTGAGCTGGCATACCCTGAAAATGCCGAAATCGGGTTTAATGAGCTTGTTCATATTGAGCGGCGGCGGCAAAAAAATGGCGTCGTGCACCCGCCCCGAAACAATGCCCGGCATATCTTTGGGGATGGCCATACCTTCGCTGTACATCACCACGCCCGGCCTTACACTGTCGGCGGCATGTTGCAGTTCGTAGCTGGAAGCCCCGCGCGTGTCGAGCACTACGCCGTCGGCATCCGTAGCGCCGATGAGCCGGGCCATGCCCTTATAAGGATTTTCCGTCCGGGTACTCTGATCCCAGGGATTGTAGGCAATGAAAAACTTTGTTCCCCGATCCTGACAGTAATTTGAAATCTCCCTGATCTTCGGCAACCCGCCGGGCAAATCTTCGTACATGTCCCATTGGTTCCGCTGGTCGAGGCCAAGCCGCGGCCATGTGGGCCAAATGCTGTACACATCATATCCGCCCAACAGTTTTTCGCCTTTCACCAGGAATTCCTTAACCGTGTATTCATTTTTATAAGCATTATAAAAATCATGATCCCAGGCCATTTGCAGCGCAATCAGGTAATCGTGTTTGATCCATTGCAAATCCTCCCGTTCAAAAAGGGTGTTATCAAATGCTTTTAAGTCATACAGCCATCTTTCCTGAAAAGCTTTGCGGAGTCCTTCCTGCCAGTCGCCGGAATAGCTTTCCATCCAAATTGTCCACAAAATTTCACCACCCGGATACACTTCCGTTTTATACCTTCGGCGTTTTGATCCTTCCCAACCGGTGCGGCGGGCCATGCCATATACCGATATTTCATCATTCAACTCCACCGAAGCATATCCCAGTTCCCATGCATTATCAGGGAGGATTACACCAACCGGCCCCAGCCCCGGCCTGAAGATTTTGCTGCGCGCCAGGTTCCACGGTCCGGTGGATGTTATGTAAACATGATCCTCAGATTCGCCGAAAGGGACAAAGTTTTCGATAATCATCGTGTCAGCGGACTGATTTTTCATGGTGAGATATGCTTTCCAGCCATGTTCAAATCTCGCAGTGGACTTTATTTTACCGGAAAGAAATGGCCGGATTTCAAACAATATGCTGTCGCCTGATTCAGTCAGGATTTCAGCCATATCCGAATTGAATATTTCATCGTCTATCACTACCGAAAAAAGGGGCAGTTTTTGTGTGGCTTCAAAAGTATGATTATCCATCTTAAACTGCTGGATGTTTAATCCATCATCAGTTTTCAAAACTGGTAATATTTTTATCTGTGAAGAAAGATTTACTGAAATCAGCATAAAAATAAAAAGGTGCAGCCATAATCTTTTCATAGCATTGATGTTTAATTTCGGTTAGCAAAGGTACGATATCAATAAAATCCTTCACACGTGTACTGTTTCCGGAAATCAAATTTACTCTCATTACAGCAATATCATGCTTGCTTGCTATTCTCATTCCCTGATTTCCAGTGTGTTTCTGTTGACTGATTCTTTGTGTAGCACCTTAGCTCGGTTTTATTGATGCAAAAAAAGCGCGTTACAAAACTTAGCGTTTATACAAAATTCCCCGGCGTTCATCATGAAATATGCTACGTTCAGGAATCTTTTCACATATTTGAAGTAAGCCGCTGTAATTTTGTTTCTTTCAACTCAAGTTGTGCCAAAACATGATACATGTTTTATAAGGTACCCCATCTTTTTTGGCTTATCCAAGTTGGGACATTGATTTTTAATAAATATTTGAGACTTATGTCCGGGTTTTGTATATTAGCGGAAAAATTGTTTATGATAAAAATTGTACTCGTTGACCCTTTAAAAATTGTTGGCGAAATTTTGGTCAGGTCGCTGCTTTCGTTTGACGGCGGTATGGAGCTTGCCGAGACCACCGGCAATATAAAGGCTGCCATTAACGCTATCGATAAAAATGAAGCTGACCTGGTAATCTCGGATGTAAAAATTGAGGGAGGCAGCGGGTTCGATCTCATCGATCATTTTGGAAAACCCGATTTCAAAGTCATTTTTATTTCGTCCCATCCTGATTATGCCGTGAAAGCGTTTAAATACAATGCCATCGATTATTTGCTCAAGCCTGTAAAAGAGGTTGAGTTGGTGAAAGCACTCCGCCGCGCCGATGAAATGATCCGCTACGAAGAAAAACTAAAGGCCAAAGCCCTCGGCCAGAGCATCCTCGATTTGAATAAAGCGCAACGTTTGGTGCTGCGGTCGCAGGATCAGGTGCATGTTGTTGATGTGGAAAACATCGTTCACATCGAAGCCTATGGCAATTATTCCACCTTTAACCTGACTGATGGCCGTAAGATCGTGGTATCTAAACCCATGCGTGAATTTGAAGAATACCTCATCGCTCATAGCTTTCACAGGGTGCATAAGTCGCACATTGTGAACATCAACAAAATGCAGTATTTCGACAGAACCGAGGGCGGAACGCTGGTGATGGTCAATGGCGATGAGGTGCCTGTTGCATCCCGCAAAAAAGATATGCTCATGGAGCTTTTCGATAACCTTACATGATATTCTATTGAATAATCCACTCAGAAAGAGGTTCCACATCGTACTCTGAAAAGA
>CAYNDN010000370.1:4257-5522 GCA_964395075.1 uncultured Lentimicrobiaceae bacterium
CAGCCTGTAATTGATTTACAGAATGACTTTAAATCACACCATAAATTGTATGACATGATAAAATGATCTATCAAAATTTTATAAAAATTATGTACCTTTGGTGACTAAATTTATAAAAATATGGTCAGCGTTATACCAAGATTAGCAGAAACTACGATTTTTGAAAGCCTTAGTCCCGGACTTGTTTTAGGTTTATTTGGTGCGCGTCGCACAGGGAAAACATTCATCATGGAGCACATAAAAAATAAGATTTCCAATAAACGTGTTCTCATGGTGCAGGGCGATAACCTTGATGTGGCTGAAATACTTTCGAGCCGGCGCCTAAGTATTCTCCAACAATTTGTTGCTGGTTACGACTACCTTTTTGTTGATGAAGCCCAAAAAATTCCAAATATCGGCAGCAACTTAAAATTAATTGTTGACACCATTCCTGAATTGGCAGTTTTCGTAACCGGATCATCAGCATTTGATCTTCAAAACAAAATTGGAGAACCATTGACCGGCCGGAATAAATACTTCTATCTGTATCCCATCGCTCAAATGGAATTGGGGGAGGATTTTCTCCAGTCAAAACAAAACTTAGAGTCCCGACTGATATATGGAAGTTATCCACAGGTTGTTACGGCGGAAAACGACAGTCAAAGAGTTGATGTACTTGAATCCATTAAAAATGGTGTACTCTTTAAGGACATACTTGAACTGGATAATTTGAAAGATTCTATTTTTATAATGAGCCTTTTGCGTTTGGTTGCATTTCAGATTGGCAATGATGTTTCCCATAATGAATTGGCAAATTCGCTTGGTGTAAGTAAAAATACCATTAGCCGTTACCTGGAGTTGCTGGAAAAGTGCTACATCATTTTTTCGTTGCAAAGTTTAAGCCGCAACCTCCGTAAAGAGATTTCCAAATCAAAACGTTATTTCTTTTGGGATAATGGAGTCAGAAATGCAGTTATTTCCAATTTTAACCGATTGGCGCTAAGGGATGACATTGGCAGGCTTTGGGAAAACTATTGTATTTGTGAAAGGCTGAAAAGGAATCACTACCTTGCAGAAAGACCAAACTACTATTTTTGGCGCACCTACGATCAGGTAGAGATTGATTTTATTGAGGAGTTGGGAGGGCAACTGAAAGCCGTTGAATTTAAATGGAAAGAAAAGCCAGCTAAGCCGCCAAAAGCATTTGTGAATGCATATCAGCATTCATCATTCGATTTAATCCATAGTCAAAACTACCTGAGTTTTATAACCTAAGCCATGAAAAA
>CAYNDN010000371.1:0-5513 GCA_964395075.1 uncultured Lentimicrobiaceae bacterium
ATTTTTGATTGTTCTTTTATTTCTTTACTCACTTTAGTTTTGGAAGTGCCTAACTCTTTAAAGATTAAAATAAACTCGTAGTCGATTGAAAGAATTCCATTTCTTGGCGCTGGAAAACTACCCATAAGAGATGCACCGCTTGTTGTATTGGTTGTGGTTTGCTTTTGCCAAATAATAGCTCCCATAAAATCAAATCCGATACTCTCACAGAACTTAATTATTTCAGTTCGAATAGGGATAACTTTATACCTACCATAGTATACTGGATATTCCGGTGATATTGACCCCCTAAATCGGTCATGTTGACCCCCTGAGGTTTTGGTTTCAAAGAACGCGATGGACTGTCAATATTACAGTATTTTTCTTAAACTTTCTCCTTTTAATTCTAACCTGTGTGATGTGTGTACCAGGCGATCTAAAATTGCATCGGTAAGGTTTTCCTGGCTGGATTACCGCAATGATTACAAACGGCAGGAAACCATGCTTCCGGGAGGAGAGTTCCTGCGGCTGTTCTCTATGCATATCCTTCCGCCCGGTTTTACAAGGATTCGCCACTATGGATTTCTCTCGAGTGCGGCCAAAGCAAAAGACCTGGAAATTATAAGGTACACCAATAAATCTTTTGGGTTTAGTTCAACACTAAGCACTACCTGTCCCGATTTTTTTTTCGGGATATTCGGCTGACGCCGAAAACGATGCTTAATTGTTGTGCCTTCGTTGTTTCTTTTTTTGTCAATGCGATGGGACAGACACACTCTTTGGCAAGCTTTGGTTGTAGCGTTGGCTGGTGGGGCTTGGCAATGTGTGTGGTTGTTAAAGTAGGTATCCTTTAATAAGTCCATATTCAACTCCTTTTTCCCAATCAGCAGTTAAATGTTTTCGAACGGAATTGTATAAGTGTTCAACAACATCAACGTGAATAGGATTTTTGAGGTAACCATCTAAATATCTATACTCTCTGTCCGTGTTTTTCTGTTTTCTAAGAACATATATTTGGTCAACTTTATACTTTCCTAGATTTACTTGAGCCGTCAATTTGAGCCATTCGGAAACCACTATGTAAATTCCATTCGTATTTTTCATTTTAAGTTGTTCTGCTGCTGTCGAAGAACCTTCAAGCATTGTTTTATCCAAATAGGTTTTACATTCTATCGCAACCGCAGGAATTTGCAGGATTGTCTTCTGAGATCTTTCACTACCTGCGACTTTCATTTCAGTTTCTATGTTTACACCAATTACAAAATCGTGGTCCTTTATTTCAATTTTGGCATTGGGTTTTAGAACCATTTCTTTGAAATTGGATGAATTGAAAAATATATCTTTAAATGCGTGAGCCTTTCCCAAAAGTGCTGAATCTGAAAATTCAAAAACTAAATCCCTAAACAGATAATATATAAACTCTTCAAGAACGCTTGAGTGTAAATTAGAGCGAGAATCAAATTTCTCTGCATATTTTTGTTGGTCTAAAAAGTCTTTATAGGCAATAAATGACTCAACTCTTTTTTCCAAGGTTTTAATGTCAGACTTCGAGTTTTTAATAAATGGTCCCTTAAGTTTTTCATTCTCAGATTTCCATTTGTCATATTCAGTCCGTATTTCAATTAAATACTGTCTTGATTCTTTGTCAAGATATTTTGCCTGATGACTCTCCTTTTGCTTTAAATTGTCTCCGTGTACGTGCATTCTTCAATTTTTACTAATTCAATTTGGTTAATAACGTTTATTGCAATAGCCTTTGCCATTAGAGGTGGAACAGCATTGCCAATTTGATTATATTGGCAAAGATATTTTTCTGTATCACGACCTTCTCTTTCAAGCAACTTGTGACTTACAACTGTTGGTTTTCCCTTGAATACAAACCAATCTGGAAATGATTGAACTCTAGCACCTTCTCTAGGGGTGAAATTTCTATTCTTAAATGGATGAACAAAGTTTGCGTAAAAAGATGCAGCTATTGTATGGCAAGGTCTGTCTGGGTGCATTCTCCGATTGTTTTGGTCGTATACCTTAGTTGATATTTCTCCATTGCCATTTCTTCTTAGTGGTTTGAGATGTTCAGGTACATCTGAAACGGAATCACCACAAGACATTGATTCAAATCTTTCAACCATTCTTTTGGAATGATTCATTGCCTTATTGTTGTATATTTTTTGTGAACCTTTCCTTAAATACCTTTGATAATCGTTCTGTGGTTCTTTTTCATATTCCATTTCTTCTGCACCTTCTCTAGCTTCTATTTCAGGCATATCAGAAATAGCATCCCATAAGGTTGGACATTTTTTAAGTCCTTCATTAAATAAGTTTTTTTGAGAACCATATAAAAAATGAGTGGGTAAAGGAAAGGGTTTATCAAGTTCAATTTTTGAGGCAATTACAACTAGTCGTTTTCTTATTTGAGGTACTCCATAGTCTGTGGCACTGAGAATTGTGTGATAAGTAAAATACCCTAATTTTTCAAGTTCTTCTTTAATTATGTCTATAACTAGTCTTTTTTTAGATGTTGTTGCTTTTATAATATTTGGAACATTTTCCATTATCATTACTTGGGGTTGAAATATTCTTCCAAGCCTAATAAATTCATTAAAAAGTGAATTTCTCGGGTCTTTTGGGTCTCCCGCATTTTTATTACAAATTGAATAACCTTGACAAGGTGGACCACCTAAAATTATGTCAGGCTTTTCTTTAAAAGCATTTAACAGGAATTCATCTGAAAAACTTTGAATATCTCCGACCAAAACGGTAGATTTTTTATGATTGAACTGAAAAGTTTCTGCTGCCCACTTATCGTATTCAATTCCACCTATAATTTCATATTTGCCACTTAATTCAAAGCCAAGACTAAAGCCACCTGCACCAGCAAAAGTGTCAAGAACTTTTAATTTTGATTGAGAGATATTTTGATTATTCATTGTCTTTTCGTTTTTGATATTCAACCTGTTCTTCAGCTACTTTCAAGGCTTCTAAGCCAACATTTTCACCCCTTACAATGCAATAAACTTTACTTGCTAGCCAAAGAGTTTCCAAATCACTAATAGGATATTTAAAAATTTTACTCAAAATAGTTAGGTCTTCTCTCTTCAGTTGTTTTTGGTCATTTTCAACCTTGCTCAAGTAACCTTCACCAATTTTTAGCTGAGAAGCAAGTTCACGTTGTTTTAAACCTGCTTCTTCCCGTAACTGTCTAATTTTTTTTCCTATTGTCATTGACTTAAATAAGACTTGTCTAAATTTGGTCAAATATACAAACTTTTTTTTAATCAGCGTTGGCAAAAACCAAATGTGCTTGAATGTGTGGTTGGCTTTCTACAATGAGGCTCAACGGCTCTGGCTATGGCAAGTGCGGGATTTCGTAGCCGAATCTTTGTCCGCTAGACCGAAGGTTATTTAAGTGTAATATCTTCATTTTTAGTCAGTCAACCCGCATTTGCTATAGCCGATGTTGAACTAAACCCCGCCCGAAGGCGGGGTAGCTGAGTTTCTGCAAATATTTACATTACTCATTTTTTTAAACTATTAAAATCATGAGTAAAAGTACATTTTTTACCGAAGCCTGCAACAAGGTTGATGGGTTTCGAAGCATGGGTGAAGAGTTCATGCAAAAATTAGTAATCAATGGCAGGAGCCGTTCAACACACGAGAACTACCTCAGGCAGATGGCAAAGCTTGCCTTGTTTTATGGCCGCTCCCCTTATGGGCTTAACAACCAGCGAACTGGAGGAATACCTCTACCACCTGATCCAAAAAGACACCGAGAGTCAAAGTTCGTTCAAACATTTGGTGTATGGCCTTCGTAAGCTCTATGCACTTTTTGGCCTAGAGCAGTTAGAGCTGGCATTGCCACCGATAAAACGGCCCGGCACACTGCCGGTGGTTTTTTCACATAGCGAGGTCAAAAAGGTTCTTCTTGCCGCTGAACACATGCACGAAAGGGTTCTTTTCGGGTTGTTTTACGACACGGGTGTCCGCATCCAGGAGATGGTCAACATCCGTATTGAAGACCTGGACCTTGAACGCCGGCAAATGCATGTGCGCAAAACCAAGACTAAACGCGAACGTTATGTTCCGGTTTCGGGGCATGCCTCACGGGGTGTGGCCAAGCACCTGATGCTTAACAGGCCAAAGGATTATCTTTTCGAGAACCCGCGTCGCAAAGGGGTTCCACTGAGCGAAAGGAGCATTCGGGATCTTTTGAAGGAAATGCTGGCAAAAACCAACATCCGGAAAAATGCCAGTCCCCACACCTTTCGACACACGTATGCCACACACCAGCTGGAGGCTGGCCTCGATATCATGAGCGTAAAGGAACTAATGGGCCATGCCAGCATTACTTCTACGTTGGTCTATCTTCAGATTGCCCAACTCGACACGGTAAAAAAACGTGGTTGCCTCGACATACTTTATGGTGAAGGGCATGGAAAACAAAAGTGACCTTGCCCATGTAATCCGTAATTTCCTTCCACTATACAACAGCAAAAACAAGCTCCCGGCCCATAAACTTCGGGTGCTCGATGCCATCAAAAAATGTCGTACCGAATACATGGGCGGGCACATCGAGGCATGCAGCAGTTGTGGCGTGACCCGGACTGCCTTCAATAGCTGCCGAAACAGGCATTGTCCGCAGTGCGGGGCAATCGATAAAGAACGTTGGGTATTGTCCCGCGAGGCAGACCTGCTGCCGGTTCACCCCGTTGGATATTATTACATCAGTAAAACAGACATGGCTTTCAAATAAGTATATCCTACGGGGTAAGGTACTTTCATGTGGTATTCACTGTGCCCGACAAACTGAACACACTTTTTATGAACAACCAGGTTGCGATGTACAACCTGTTGATGCGGACAGCCTGGAATGTGCTCTCGGATTTTGGACGAACAAAAAGGTGGATTGGCGGTAAAGTAGGTGCTACGGCCATCCTGCACATCCCGAATGACGGGACAGGCTCTGGGGGCAAAACCTTCATTACCATCCCCATGTACATTTTATCGTACCGGCAGGTGCACTGATGCCGAACAACGAATGGAAACATTCCCGCAGCCGGGGCAAGTACCTGTTCAAGGTGGATCAGTTGTCCGGGGTTTTCCGGGCCAGGTTTGTCGAAAAATTAAGATTGATGCTGAAGGAGAAAAGCGTAGATGGTGTATTCCCGGCAGGATTATTCGACAAAGATTGGGTGGTGTATGCCAAACAGCCTTTTGGTGGCCCTGAAAACGTGATAAAGTATTTGGGGCGTTACACCCATCGTACGGCCATATCGAACAACCGCATCCTTGAGGTGACCAATGAATCGGTAAGGTTTTCCTGGCTGGATTACCGCAATGATTACAAACGGCAGGAAACCATGCTTCCGGGAGGAGAGTTCCTGCGGCTGTTCTCTATGCATATCCTTCCGCCCGGTTTTACAAGGATTCGCCACTATGGATTTCTCTCGAGTGCGGCCAAAGCAAAAGACCTGGAAATTATAAGGTACACCAATAAATCTTTTGGGTTTAGTTCAACACTAAGCACTACCTGT
>CAYNDN010000372.1:0-5492 GCA_964395075.1 uncultured Lentimicrobiaceae bacterium
AACGATGGCTCCGTTGATGATTTTCAGATAATTCACATAACCGGATTCCTGGTCGGTGATGATGGAGAAAACATCCACATCATGAATTTTCGGGTTCACCACCATGGATTTCGATTGGTATTTTTCCAGCAGCTCAATCTTTTCTTTCACCGCCTGCGCCTTTTCGAATTCCAGCGCATCGGCGTGTTTTTGCATCAGCCCTTTCAGCTCCGAAAGCACATTGGAAATATTGCCTTTAATAATTTGTCTGATCTCCTTCAGCGTTTCTTCATAATCTTCTTCGGTTTGCAAACCCTCGCATGGCCCGAGGCAATTCCCAAGGTGGTATTCCAGGCAAACCTTAAATTTCCCGGCCTCCACATTTTTTTTGCTCAGGTTATGTTTGCAGGTGCGGATGTGATATAACTGACGGATCAGCCCAAGCAGCGTGTTCATCACTTTCACGGAAGCATAAGGGCCAAAATACTCAGAGCCGTCGCGAATCACATTTCTCGTGGGAAAAATCCGGGGGAAGCGTTCCTTTTTAATGCAAATCCAGGGGAAAGATTTATCGTCCTTTAGGTTAACATTGTAGCGCGGCTGATATTTTTTAATGAGGTTATTCTCGAGCAACAGGGCATCCAGTTCGGAGTTGACAACAATATGCCGGATGTCAAAAATTTTTTTCACCATCACGGCGGTTTTCCCGAAAATGCCGGAATCCTTGTTAAAGTAGGATGATACCCTTTTTTTGAGGGATTTGGCTTTGCCGATGTAAATAATTTTTCCCTTGTCATCCAGATACTGATACACGCCGGGCTTGTCAGGCAGGGTTCTGATGACGGGCTCCAGTTTGTCCATATTTGGATTTGAAGTGGCCATTTATTCCGCCTTTCGCAGGTGATCCCATCCCTGGGCTTTTATTTCAACCACAGGCCCGGATTTGGTGATCAGGTTGATGCCGTTGCTTTTGTGGGTCATGTGGCCTATCACCGTGATATCCTGGCTGTTCTTCACTATTTCGTATTCCGAACTCTTAATGGTAAAAAGCAGTTCATAGTCTTCCCCGCCATTAAGCGCATACATGGTGGGGTCCATTTTGAAAGTCCGCGCTGTATCGTATGTTTTCTGGTCGATGGGGATTTTATCTTCATAAATTGTAGCCCCCAGGTCAGAATGTTTGCAAATATGTTTGATTTCGGAACCCAGCCCATCCGATATATCAATCATCGCTGATGGTTTTATCTTCAGGTCATCCAGCATTTTTACAATATCCGCACGTGCTTCGGGTTTAAGCTGTCTTTCCAGGATATAATCCTGCCCTTCCAGATCGGGCTGCATTTTCGGGTCGGCCTTAAAGACTGATTTTTCGCGTTCCAACACCAGCAGTCCGGCATAGGCACCACCCAGGTCGCCTGAAACACAAACAAGGTCGCCTTCAAGCGCAGGACCACGATAAACGAGCTTATCTTTTGCTACTGTGCCAATGGCCGTAACCGAAAGGAACAAACCACGCAGGCAGCTTGTGGTATCGCCACCCACCAGGTCAACACCGTATCTTTCGCAGGCCAGATACATGCCGCTGTATAGCTCTTCGAGGGCTTCAACCTGGAAACGGCTGGAAACCCCCATCCCAACCAAAACCTGCCGCGGTGTGCCGTTCATGGCGTAAATATCCGACAGGTTTACAGTGATGGCTTTGTATCCCAAATGTTTCAATGGAAAATAGGTGAGGTCGAAGTGAACACCTTCCAGTAGCAGGTCCTTGGTTACCAGTAGGTATTGATCTCCGGCGTCTATCACAGCTGTATCATCGCCAACACCCTGGATAGTTGAAGCTTGCCCATTTTCCCGGTTTTTGGTGAGGTGGTCAATTAATCCGAATTCACCAAGCTCTGAAATGTCCTTAAACTTTTTCTCTCTTTTTTCAAACATATTGCCGATTAATTATGAGCTGCAAAATTAGGTATAAATCCTAACCTCTTTTTCCTTCAATCATAATTGGGAAAGTTTATTCCACTGAGCCAAAAAAAGACCATCAAACTGTCTGACAGCTGATAAAAAAATGTAGTTTTGCAGTTAAGAATTATTAACACTAATTACTATTCATTAACGCTTAATTACAACCGCAATGAAAAATTCTACTTTAAGAATGCCTAACAGCAAAAGCCTGTTACTTGCAGCACTCATCATGCTCACGGCACTCATTTCAAACCAGGGTATGGCACAGGAATATGCCATCGATCTTGGAAAAACAGCAACAGAGGTTCAGGTTGCTGAAGATAACACCGATCAACTTAACCTCAATTTTACCTTCAGCGGCATCAACACTTTTGCTGTTGAAACCAAAGAAGGCAACTTTAACGAAATTGGTATCCCGGGTACTTTCTTCATTGGTAAGCTTGGAACGCCAAAACTCCCGGCAGCTAAAAAACTGATCGAAATTCCATTTGGTGCCGATGTATCAGTGGAAGTAAAAAACTACACAGTTACAGAATACGCATTGTCGGATTTTGGTATTGACAAAATGATCATGCCTTCTCAGCCTTCAATCCGCAAGGATCAAACTACCGATGAAGTTGAGTTTGAATATGACGAAAAAGTTTACAACACCAACCGTTTTATTGAACCTGAAATGGCAAAGGTTGAAGTACTTGGTGTAATGCGCGGTTACCGCCTGGCAAGAGTTACTGTTGCACCGGTAAGCTACAATCCTGTAAAAGGGATTATCCGTGTTTGCAACAACATCGAAGTTGAAGTAAATTATAACAATGCCGATGTTGAACTGACAAAGTACATCAAGTCATCAACTTATTCACCCTTCTTCGAAGTGATCCGCAACAATATGGCTAACCGCATGGGTGGCGGATATCCTGAACATCCTGACCTCACAACTTATCCGGTGAAATACCTGATCGTTGCCGACCGCATGTTCGAAGATGACCTGGTTCCTTTTATCGAATGGAAAACCATGAAAGGCTTTGACGTTGTTTTGGCTTTTACCGATGAGATCGGATCATCATACGGCCAAATCCAGACTTATGTTCATGATCAGTATAACCAGGGAACACCAAATGATCCTGCCCCAAGTTTCATCCTTTTCGTCGGCGATACACCGCAAATTCCTGCCGAAATGGGCTCATCATCAGGTAAAATGACAGACCTTTATTACGGCAGTGTTGACGGCGACTATTTCCCGGAGATGTATTACGGCCGTTTTTCTGCGACCACATCCGGAGAACTCAACACCCAGATCGCCAAGACCATGATGTATGAAAAATATGAGTTTGCCGATCCATCATACCTCAACGATGTAACCCTGATTGCAGGTGCAGATGGATCATGGAACCCTGCTGTTGGTCAGCCAACCGTGCTTTATGGTACCGAAAATTATTTCAATGCTTCCTATGATTTTGTAAATGTAAATGCCTATCTGTCCTCATACGGGGGCTGCTACGATCCTGAGAGAATTGCCGTTAGCTTGATCAACTACACAGCTCACTGTAGCCAGACATCCTGGGGCGATCCCAACCTGTCGCAAGGCGATGTAAATAATTTTGTAAACAATGGCCAATATCCTGTTGCTATAGGTAACTGCTGCCTCGCTGCTGATTTTGGCTATGGCGAATGTATGGGCGAAACCTGGCAGCGTGGTGTAAACAAAGGTTCTGTGGCATACATAGGTTCATCACCAAGCAGTTACTGGTTCGAGGATTTTTACTGGGCAGTGGGGGCTTTCCCAATCCAGGGCAACAACAATGGTTATGTACCAACATTCGAGGAAACTTCATGGGGTGTATATGATGCACCATTCGTAAGTGACTATGTAACCACCGGCGCTACCGTTTTTGTAGGTAATCTTGCTGTAACTGAAGTGGAGATTCAGGGATATCCCCAGCATTCCTCTCCCACCTATTACTGGCAGGCATACAACGTACTTGGCGACCCATCACTGGTTCCATTTTATACCGAAGGCGAAGAAAATGAAGTATCACACATGGCCATCATGCCCATCGGATTGGATTATTACGAAGTTACCGCTGAAGAAGGTTCCTATGTAGGTATTTCCAAGGATGGTATACTGCATGGTTCTGCTTTAGTTGATGAAACCGGCGTGGTTGAAGTACCACTCGATCCAATTCTTTCATCAGGTATGGTGGATATCGTGGTAACCAAACCACAGCGTATACCTTATATGGAACAGGTTCCGGCAGCTGCCCTTGAAGGACCTTATGTGGTACTTGAAGGTTATACCATCAACGATGCATCAGGAAATAGCAACGGCATGGCCGACTACAGCGAAACCATCAGCCTGAACGTAACCCTTGAAAATGTGGGTGCTGATCCATCAGCCAACGTTACTGCAACAGTGACAGGTACAGACGATTATGTTACCCTCACTTCGGGAGCATCCCAAACATTTGGCTCCATCGCAAACGGCGAAATGGCAACTGTGGATGATGCCTATACTTTTGAAATTGATGATTTTGTTCCGGATCAACATAAAGCACAGTTTATACTCGAAATTACCGATGGCAGCGACACATGGACTTCCAACCTTTTCATCACCGTTCAGGCACCTGTTATTGAAATTTCCGATGAATTTATGATTGATGACACACAGTCAGGCAACGGCGACGGTATTCTGGATCCGGGCGAAACAGGAAATATCATATTAAATGTTAGTAACACAGGAGCCAGTGATATTGCTGATATTGAAATTTCCATTGAATCCAACGATCCGCTGCTGACCATCAATTCAGCTACCATAAACGTAACCGGGATTGCTGCCGGGGAAACCGAACAAATTGCCATCAACGCCAGTGCAGATGCATCAGCACCAATTGGCTGGCCTGTGGATGTTGATTTAAATGCTGCCGGCGGACCTGGTGGACTATACACAGCAGAACAAACCCTTCAGGTTGTAATCGGCCTGATTCCTGAGTTTAACATGACCAATGATGATGTAACTACCTGCGTTGGTTATTTCTACGATTCCGGTGGTCCTGGTGGAGACTATGGTGATGATGAGGACCTGACAATGACTTTCTACCCGGCAACTCCCGATGCCATGATCATGGCAGATTTTACAGCTTTTGAAGTTGAAAATAATTACGATTACCTCCACGTACATAACGGCCCCAACACCTCAGCTCCTGAAGTGGATGGCAGCCCCTTTAGTGGTGATAACGCTCCCGAAACAATTATTGCACTGAATTCTGATGGTGCGCTTACTTTCCACTTTACTTCGGATGGCTCCGTAACCAAGATGGGCTGGGAAGCTGAAATCAGTTGTTATGCTTCAGATCCTGAGCCTGCTGATGGTGCTCAAAATGTTGGTGTTACAGCCATGCTGGAATGGTCGTCCTTTGATGCGGTTGAGTTTGATGTTTATTTCGGTGTTACCCAGGATCCTCCATTTGTTGAAACTGTAGGCGTTACACAATATCAACCCGAACTGATGCCCAACACAACCTACTATTGGAGCATTACACCAAAAAATGCCAACGGCC
>CAYNDN010000373.1:0-4314 GCA_964395075.1 uncultured Lentimicrobiaceae bacterium
CTGCATTAACACCGCCAAAACCCGAAATGGTTTTCATGAATGAATGAAGCGGGGTGCTGATGTTTTCGGAAACTGTACGAATGGGTTTTACCAAACCGGGTGTTTGCAATCCCATGGTTTTTAATATTGTATTATTGAACAGGCTGTGTACGCCAACGATAGGTTCGATGATGCCGGCACCACCCAGGGTATGTCCGATAAAGCCCTTCAAACTATTAACTGGTATATTTTGCAATCCTGCCCTGGTTATTGCAATCGACTCCATATCATCGTTATAGGGTGTTGCAGTTCCGTGTGCCAAAATATAATCAGGTTGCTTGTTGATTTGTCCGAGTACTTTTTGCATGGCAATGTATAAGCCTTCGCCTGTTCTTGAAGGGCCTGAAATGTGATTGGCATCGTTGGAGGATGCTCCTTTTAGTAAAACGGTTGAATGTATTTTCGACTTTGGTTTTTGATTTGTAAGTATCACCGTACCTGCACCTTCGCCGAGGGTGAGTCCATCGCGATTTTTGTCAAATGGCCTACAGGCAACCGAGCCAAGTGACAGAAAAGACTGAAAGCCCGAAACGATGAATTTCGATATCACATCGGCACCTGTTACCACTGCGTGATCGTAACTTCCGCTTTTAATCAGTCGCATAGCCAATAGCATGGCCGACAGGCCTGAAATACAAGCATTTGACACCACTATCGGGGTGTTGGGATTTTGGAAATGCCGGGATAACAAACGGGCTGAATTCCACAGGAACAGTCTTTTGTCCGGATTTTGTTTTTTTGAAAGGCTATGATTAAGTAAATCAACATTACCCTTGGTGGTAGAGAGGATAAAAATAGTCCGGGATCCTGCCGGATCAATTTCTGAACCGGAAATGGCATGATGCGCCGACAGCAAAATCAGTTTTTCGAAGTCGGTGAAATCTCCATTAAAATTGCTTGAAAAACTATCATGCAGCCTTTCCCTGTTAACCAGCGACAATGGAAGCGGTGTATCCGATAAAGCCTGGTCTTCACAGGTTTTTATTCCGGTAACTCCTTTTTTCATCAACCGGAAGTTTTCTTCACTTGAAAACCCCAACGATGTAATAATATTTTCTGATTCAAGATAAAGGTGCATCACACTTCCTCAACAAATAAACCTAATTTTTTTTTCCATTTATGATAAAACGAAGGATTGGTTAGTATCAGGTTTCTGGCTTTATCTATAAAAACCTGAATACTCCGGGCAGTGAGCACAATACTCCTGTCTGTTTTTTTATATATCTTGTAATTAAAAATTATTTTGGCTGCCTCGGTATTTTCAAATTCGGTTTCGATTATTATTTCATCTCCGTATATGAGATAACTTTTATAGTTAATGGTTAGTTCAACCACCGGTGTCATGATATCATGCCTGTAAACATCGAGATAGCCGAGATGATATTGTTTCCCGAATGCTTCCAGGTATTTCACATAATTGCCATGCCACACCACTCCCATACTATCCACTTCACTAAATCTGATCCGGGTTTCGGTAATGTTTTTTAAATTTTGATCGATTGTCAATTTGCTATTTGTTTAATGATTTCAACCACTTTGGGTATTGTTTTTTAATGGTTTTAATTCCGCTATAAATACCACTTGCCCAATAATTTCTAAATCCAAAACCTCCTGTAACTTCATTTTCCAGTTTTTCGGCCAATAATATGTTATGGGTGCTAATATCAAAAAGCACGACCCAGTAGCGCACTTTAAGGGCTGGTTTGTCCAGGTTCTCTACAATAAATGACAAACCGATACCTTCTTTGCCGGTATAATTTTTAATAATTTCCTCCACTTCGGTCAATGAAATGGTATTCGGATTTTCCAGCAGCAGAGTTTCTGGATCAACCTTTTTATTCAGCTCCCCGGCAATCGAAATATCATTATAAACAGATGTTTTGAAAGCCTTACTTAAATCATATTTTTTGGGCTCATCAATAAACAACTGATTCCATTTGCCGAAAAAATCATTTACAATCCTGTCAGGTTCAGAAAAATCAACATCAGTTCCAATCAATTTTGCATGGGTAAAATCCAGGCCAAACCATGTAAATGATGGAGCTTCTTCAAGAATTTCGCGATTCTGGGCTTGTAAAAAAACGCCTGTTAGGACAAAGAAAACAATTATAAGCTTTTTCATTTTTATCGTTTTTTAAGATTTTAAAAACACTTTTATTTCACACTTTGCAAAAATACTATTGTTATGATAAACCTCACCATTAATCATGATAAAATCAAATACCTGGCCCGAGAGGGTAACTTTTGTTTTAAAACTTGTGCCGGATTTGGGTAGTTTGTAGATTTCAAGGTTTTTGATGGCGGCAATAAACCCGATTTCAGGTTCCTTATTTTGATTCAGGTTTGCATAGCCTGTCATGGCAGCGGCTGATTGAGCCATGTTTTCGATCAGGCCGGGTTCGCTCAAAAAGCCATCTTTAGTCAGCACATGGTTTTTTGGTACGGTAAATCCGGTTATAGAATAATCCTTGCCTGTTTCATGCAGTGTATCAATCAAAACAAAAGGATGTTTTTGGGGGATGAGTTTCAACAATTCTTCTCCACGCAATGGATTCGTCATAATCATTTATTCTTAACTTTACAGATAAACAGTGTATGGCTAACGCCAATTTCCCCGATGGATTCTTCCAGTTCCAGGCCTGCATTTTCAATCAGTTTCATCATATCGCGGGAGTGGTACATCTGGCTGTTTCCATTGGCCATACAAGTAAAATAGAGTGATGTGGCATGCAGGCTGTAGGTTGAGGCTTTAAATCGCTGTTTGTCCCAATAGGTTTCAAGAATATACAACCTTCCGTGTTGGGGCATGGCATCCCTGGCTCGTTTAAGCAGTGATAATATTTCCTGCTGTGAGAAACAGTCAAGAAACTGGCTCATCCAAATAAGATCAGCGCCTTTGGGCAGTGGAATATTTTCATCCAGCAGATCAGCGGCAAACGCATCAAACCGGTCTGAGAACCCGTTTTTTTCGATGTTTTCTTTTGCTTTTTGTATCTGTGCCGGATGATCAACAATGGTAAGTTTAACACCAGGGTTGAAGCGAAGGCATTGTATTGAGAAGTTACCTGTGTTGCCACCCACATCCATAATGTGCGCCGGTTTATTTTTGAATACTACCGGCAGCAATTCTGAATAGGTAATATCCGAATAAAAATGGTCAAAGTCCAGCCAGCTCTTCAATACTTTCTGTGGAAGATCGAACAGTCCTGCATAAATGGTATCCCAGTTGCCAAACACTTTCAAACCTTCCGGTTTACTGGTTTTAATACTATCTTCAAGGTGAAACATGCCCTGGTAGTTCACATCATGGGTAAAATTAAGGTTAATGCGGGTAAGGTCGTCGCATTGCAGAAAATACCCTGTTTTCGTAATAAACCATTTGTCATCTTTTACCAATACCACTTCAAGGCTCAGTCCTGCTTCAAGCAAAACTTTTACGCCGTAAATGTTTATATCGAGTTCTTTGGCAATGTTTTCAATTGTTAATCCTTTTCGCTTTTCCATCAGCAGCTCAAGCACACCTAAATTGACCAGTGAGCGCGCTGCCTGGAACATAATAGGGGCAAAAGCTATTTTTTGTGCATTGAATTTGGCATCCAGTGCCGAACGTTTATCATCTCCGTAATTTAGCATGCTTTCTGATTCTTAATCCAAAACGGGTAATAATTAAACCATTGTAGTGGATACTGTTTGAGTTTGTCTTCGATGGCCGAGGCGTATTCCTGCACCATACATTTCATTGTTTGCTTTCGGGTTGCCAGTTTGGAAGGATACGGATATGTTTTACCGTGGGTAGCATAAAAATGATAGTGTGAAGCCCCCTCTTTTACGGTAACAACAAAAGAAACCGGCACATTAAATTTGCTTGCTATGTAAAGGGGGCCGGTAGGAAAGTAGGCAGGTTTTCCCATAAAACTTACCATAACTTTGCCGGCCCCTTCCAGAAACCGGTCGCCATGGATGGCCACCATTTCGTTTCGCCTGAAAGCATCACCGATCTTTTGAATGTGAGAAAGGTCGTCACCAATAGGAATGATGGTGATGTTCTTTTCGGAATAAATATCATCAAGGAAATTTTTAATTTGTTGATGCTCGGCTTCAAGCATAACAATATTAACCCGGGTTTTAACCCTTTCAAGCAACTGACCTGCCATTTCCCAATTACCTATATGGGCACCTACGAGCAATCCACCCTGTCCGTTTTCAGCCATTTCATGAAGGTATTCTTCACCTTCGAAATTATAGGTGAATTTTTTATAGCTGCCTGAAAGAAAT
>CAYNDN010000373.1:4324-4934 GCA_964395075.1 uncultured Lentimicrobiaceae bacterium
GTCGATCAGCATTTCTCCCAATAAACAATAATTTTGATAAATGCTGAAAGCGGTTTTCATTCTATTGTATGACAGGATTTCTCTGAAATAATATGAAATACCTTTTTTATTAGAAAATATCAGGAAATAAAAGGCCACAAACCGAAGTAGAAGGTATGCGGCTTTAATATGCAGATATTTGATTACAAAAACGAAAATCTGATATCCGGTGAGTCCTCCTCTAGTTTTACCCGACCATTGCGTCATTTTTAATAAAACTTACGCAGCCCGTTCTTCGATGTATTGGTACATATCGTTTAATGTTCGGATTTTCACCATGTCTTCCCTGTTTACCTTAAATCCGAATTCCTTTTCAATGATTACAACAATATCAACAAAATCAAGGCTTTCAATTCCCAGATCTTCCACAAGGTTTGCTTCGGGTGTAAGCAGGTTGCTTTCTATTTCAAACTCCTCATTAAGAAATTCATTCACTTTTTCAACAATTTCCGATTTCATATCTTATCCGTTCTTTTTAAAAACATACTGCAAAAAAGGAATCTGGACTTCCAGGCAATGCTCATTATCATGAATATTTTCATTCTGTGAAATATGGCCTTTCTTACCAAGG
>CAYNDN010000373.1:4944-5487 GCA_964395075.1 uncultured Lentimicrobiaceae bacterium
TTGCGCAAAAATGACCTATTTAATTTTGGAAATAATGAGTGTTGAGTTGGTGCCTCCGAAACCAAAAGAATTGGATAAAAAAGTGTCAATATTTTTTTCTGTGGTTTTGGTGACAATGTTAAGTTTTGCTGAATGTTCGTCAGGATTTTCAAAATTAATATTTGGAGCTATGAACGAATTCTGCATCATTATCATTGAATAAATAATTTCGCTGGCACCTCCCATCCACATTTCATGTCCGGTCATCGATTTTGTTGAGCTGACTGGTGGGCGATGATTTCCAAAAACTATATCCAAAGCTTTGGCTTCGTTCATATCACCCACGGGTGTTGCTGTTGCATGGGCATTAATGTAGTCAATTTCATTAATCGACAAGCCGGAATCTTTAAGACATCTTTTGAGGGAATGTACCGGACCGTCAACATTTGGTACAGAAATATGATCGCCATTGGATGAAAAGCCGTAGCCATTTACTTCGGCGAGGATGGGTGCTCCCCGGCGTTTGGCTGATTCATAGCTTTCGAGAACAATGGTTGCAGCCCC
>CAYNDN010000374.1:0-5483 GCA_964395075.1 uncultured Lentimicrobiaceae bacterium
ATTAATTCTAACACCGTAAATCCCGTTATAACTGCTCAGAGCAAGCCCCGAGGATTCCTGGCCTACCAGTTGAAAAGGAGCTGCGAAAAGAAAAGCCGCAAAAATTATTCGGATGAAATGCTTTTTAGTGGAAACAACAAAATTATGTGGATAGAAGTTGATCAAAATTTAAAATATAGTCAATGAGTCTAATGAGTTAGCCATAAAGTAATGCAGGCTTAGATTAATAAAACAACTGGCGAAATTAACAATCATATTTGAATAGTGTAGCTAAAACCATGATTGGGCGCTAATTCCTTTTTGTTTATAGATATTTAACATATTATCAGGCTCACAGGCAACATCTTAGCAATCATTACTAAAAACTAAATTATTTTTGCCAATTAACCTTTTGTGAAAAAATAATGGAAGTAACCCGAATTTTTGACCTGCTCGACAGATATGCTGAAAAGTATCACAAGGATGACGTTTTGGCCTCCAAAGAAGATGGGAAATGGATAAAACATTCCTACCAGGATTATATCGATTATGCTAACTACTTTTCTTATGGATTGCTGGAACTGGGCTTTAAGCGCGGTGATAAAATAGCCACTGTAACAAACAACCGACCGGAATGGAATTTTGCAGATATGGGAATGATGCAGATTGGCCTGGTACACGTTCCCATTTATCCAACCATAAGTATTGATGAATACACGCATATCCTGAACCATGCTGATGTTACAGCGATCATTATTTCGGACAAATCCCTTTACGGAAAGCTCATCGAACTCATTCAATCCATCGATAAAATCAAACATGTTTTTACTTTTAATGATGTGGATGGAGCCGATAACTGGACAAAAATTATTGACACCGGTAAACAGAATGCAGCCAAACACCATGATAAAGTGAAGGAAATCAGGCAAAATATTTCGCCGGATGAAATGGCAACGCTCATCTACACATCCGGAACTACCGGAAATTCAAAGGGTGTAATGCTTTCGCATCGCAATATTGTGAGCAATTTTATTGCGACATCCAAAATTCAGCCACTCAATCATAACCACAAGGTTTTGAGTTTTTTGCCGCTTTGCCACATTTATGAGCGCATGATGAACTATCATTTCCAGTATAAAGGAATCAGTATTTATTATGCCGAAAATCTTGGAACTATTCCGGCAAACCTCAAAGAAATTAAAGCCGATGGTTTTAATACGGTTCCACGCTTGCTCGAAAGAGTTTACGACCGCATCGTGGCAAAAGGTAAGGATCTGACCGGAGTTAAAAAATCGATATTTTTCTGGGCGTTGAACTTAGGCCTAAGTTACGAACTGAATGGTGCCAACGGCAAAATATATGAAGCAAAGCGCAAAATTGCCGACAAATTGGTATTTTCAAAATGGCGTGAAGCGCTGGGTGGAAATGTAAAAATTATTGTTTCGGGTGGATCGGCCTTGCAGCCCAGGTTGTCGAGGCTTTTTTGGGCTGCCGGCATGCGCATTATGGAAGGATATGGCCTCACGGAAACTGCACCGGTAATTGCAGTGAGCCATGCTGAATGGCCAAACCTGAAATTTGGTACTGTGGGGCCGGTACTTGAAAATGTTGATGTGAAGATTGCCGAAGATGGTGAAATCCTCACCAAAGGGCCAAACCTCATGCTGGGGTATTATAAAGATCCTGATTACACCAGAGAACTTATTGATAAGGATGGTTGGTTTCATACCGGTGATATCGGTATCCTTGATGAAGGTAAATTCCTTAAAATCACCGACCGCAAAAAAGAGATTTTTAAGCTATCATCAGGGAAATATGTAGCACCTCAACTGATTGAAAACCTTTTTAAAGAATCCATTTTTATTGAACAGATCATGGTTGTGGGGGTAAATGAAAAATTTGCCAGTGCCCTTATTTCGCCTAACTTTAACCATTTGCATTTTTGGTCAACAAAACATAAAATTCACTATCGTGATAATCAAGAACTGGTTTCGCTGCCAGAAGTTGTGAATCGCTATCAACGTGAAGTTGATAAGATAAATATAAAGCTCGGGGATCACGAAAAGATAAAACGATTCAGACTGGTATGCGAGGAATGGTCGCCGCAATCAGGAGAACTATCGCCTACGTTGAAACTTAAGCGATCGGTCATTTACAATAAATACGACCACATTTTGCGTGAAATTTATATGTACCCGAAATCTTAGCCTCGATTAATCAAAAATTTCAATATTCAAGTTTAGATTGCAAATATCACTGGTTTTATGTCAAAAAAAAATGTATGAGCGAAGACAGCACCATGTGGTTGTAAGTAAACAAGTTGCCGGTTTGTGTAAGGATGGTTAAAACAATCCTTGTACCTCCTGCTTGAGTTTTTTTATGGCTGTGGTGATGTAATTCTTTTCCGCTTTCATTTCCTGTTCAACAATAAGCATGGCAAGCTGGCTGGCTCCGGCAGCATCATCAATTTCCGATGCAACCCCATTTACCAATTTCAGCACCCACGATCGCGCCTGCTCAATTTGTGCCCAGGCATCTTCAGAAATGTAAAGTTGCTGAACCAGATTATGCTCATATTCTTCCCGGATGTTGGCAATTAATATAACCTGGAATTCAGCAACAGTCAATTTCGGATTATTGTTGCGTACAACCAGTTGTTGCGGGCTTATCCTTTCAAGAAAAAGTAACAAGCGTTCATACGCCTGCAACCTGATATTCAAAACAGCATGGCTGCTTTTACTTTTAATCTTCGATTCGGTATGTAGTTTACCAATTCTGATCAGGTAAAAAACCATCAGTGCGATTACCCCGGCAAAGATGATGATTGGCAGGGTAAATGTGATCACATCAGAAATATTTTCCATTGAAATTTGTGGTGTTTGTTTTTAATAATCAATATGTTAAATTTTGTAATAACGATTTGGCCAAAATGCAAAGTTATCCTAATTTTCTGATACAAAATCAAGCTCAGGTGTAAGGCACTTTTTTTTACATTTGCGATCTTTTTCAATATTGTTAACCGAAAAACAGTAGGCATGAATCAAAACCATTTATCAAAACGTGTAAATAGTTTATCAGAATCAGCAACCCTTGCTATGACCCGAAAAAGCAGGGAACTGAAGGAAGCAGGAAAAGATGTGATCAATCTGAGCATCGGCGAACCGGATTTTAATACCCCTCAGTGCATTAAAGAGGCAGCTATTGAAGCCATCAACAACAACATCACACACTATCCACCGGTTTCGGGATACAAGGAATTGAAGCAGGCCATTTCAAATAAATTCAAATCGGAAAATAATCTTGATTACTCCCCTGACCAAATCGTGGTTTCTAACGGGGCCAAACAATCCATAGCAAACACCATGCTTTGCCTGGTGAATCCGGGCGATGAAGTTCTGATTCCTGAACCTTACTGGGTTTCTTATCCTGAAATGGCGAAAATGGCCGAAGGGGTTCCCGTTTTTATCCCATCCACCATCGAAAACGATTTTAAAGTAAAACCGGAAGACCTGAAGAAAGCCATCACCGAACGGTCAAAAATCTTTTTGTTTAGCTCTCCATGTAACCCGTCCGGAACAATATATTCCAAAAACGAGCTTCGCGACATTGCAGCAATTCTTGCCGAAAAGGATGACCTGTATGTGATCAGCGATGAAATTTATGAACAAATTAATTTTGCGGGAAAACATGAAAGTATTGCACAATTTGATTTCATAAAAGACCGCGTAATCACAATTAACGGAGTATCCAAGGGGTTTGCCATGACGGGCTGGCGTATCGGGTATATCGGGGCACCGATTCATATTGCACAAGCCTCCAACACACTACAGGGTCAATATACTTCCGGCCCCTCTTCGATATCCCAGATGGCAGCACTAAAAGCTCTTCAAACCGGGCCGTGTGCCATGGCAGAGATGGAGGAAATGAAGGAAGCCTTCAAGCAGCGGCGCGATCTTGTAGTTGATCACCTCAATAAAATTCCGGGCATCAGAATCAACAATCCCGGAGGTGCCTTTTATATCTTCCCGGATGTATCATCTTACTATGGGAAGAGCGATGGTAACCAAACAATCCGTGATGGTATGGACCTGTGCCTTTATCTGCTCGACACCGTTCAGGTAGCGCTTGTACCGGGTTCCGCATTCGGAAGCCCTGACCATATCCGCATATCTTACGCAACATCTTCTGACATTCTCGAAAAAGCATTCGAAAGAATCAGCGCGGCACTGAGTAAGTTGAAGTAATTTTGCCACTGGGTTAACATGCTTTGCAAAAACCCGCCAAATGCTTTCTAAAAGATCGCTGGCCTGAGCTATTCATAAACTTTTTGTCCGGTTAACACATATACTTGAATTGAGTTTTGTCGTGTTTTTCAGCGCAGGGAAGGGGTGATCCAATGAAAAAAAATCCCGTAAAGCTTAATCAATGATTTTTCAGATTAAACTTTACGGGATTCTTTTATGGATGTGTTTCAGCTTTTTCCCAGAGATATCAGTATGATAAATTTTGCATGCTAAGTCTCATTGATAGAAAACCTTATTCCATATCAGGAAGAAAAGCCGTTTCGTCCACAAACACTTTTTTATAAAGTTTTGATTTGGAGCCATCGAATTCGGCTCCCGTATTTACGGATGAGGTAACCACAAACCTGATATTGGTGTCAGCCGCTGGAAATGCTTTCAGCACCACAGGCATAAAATTACTGCCTTCAACGGTAACTTTGTGGGTAGCATCGCTCACTTTCTGCGTTGACAAATCAACAAAATTACTGCTTGTGAGGTTGGAAATACTCCGGAGATATTTGACCGTATTTGCCGAGTCGGCAGGCATACCGTTCATCAGCCACTGTGTGCTTTCTTTGATCAGTTCAATTTTCCTGTCGGGATATGTAAAATCAATTTTCGAAATGTTGTCTTTATTTACCCTCAACAGGGTTTTTTTTCTGTATGAGTTGATGTCGCTCTGGTACTGCATTTTCAGGAATCCATCTACTGCGTAAGTTTTTTCTTCTTCGGCAAGTCGCACATAAGACGTCATTGTGCCCTGCTGTTGCTGTTGGAAATTGGGTTGCCCACCGGTTTGTGGTGGCTGGGAGTACGAAAATTTCCCTATATAAACATCAGCAAGCACATCACCATCCTTTTTGAGCATTACCCGCGTACCTGTTGAGTCGCTTACTTCAAAGCTGTCCCATTTGGCATTGCTGGTGCCGGCTATGTGTTTGGGTTCCAATTTGGTGTACTGTGCCAGGATGGACTGAACCGCTGAACCTTGAGCCGGGTAAGTATTTCCGTTTCCTGAAACTTCCCATTGCGACTGGCCGGTACGCGAAAGGGTTACCGTTAAGTTTTCCTTTGGGATGTTGATCACGATATCTGTAACTTCAGCTGTATCGATACTCACCAGGACATCCCGGAAAGAGCGGTCCTTATTTCCGGTCATGGTCGAGATCAGATAAATTCCACCAAGGACGATCAGTATGATGATCAGTGTTTTAGCATTCA
>CAYNDN010000375.1:0-5467 GCA_964395075.1 uncultured Lentimicrobiaceae bacterium
TGTCATTGTTTAAAATTTTCAACAAATGTACTGATTATTTATGAACAAACACTTAATGAATTAATTGATGTCCCAATTTTATATTTGAGTTCCTATATAATTGCTAATAAACCAGAATATTATCGACTGTTAAATCAAACTAATCGGAAAGGGAAATGGGAAGAATGGATAATGTTTATGCTTAAAGCAGTTGAAAGTACATCAAAAGACACAATCACTAAAATTACGAATATCAAAAACCAACTTGATTCAACGATAATTAAGGTTCAGGAAAGGGCACCGAAAGTATATAGAAAAGAATTGGTTGAATTACTTTTTGAGCAGCCATATTCAAAAATTGAATTTGTGGTAAACAAGATTGGAGTGGAAAGAAAAGCAGCTTCTCGATATTTAAAAGAACTTGAAGATATCGGAATTGTTGAATCTCAAAAGGTGGGGCGAGAGACTTTATATATAAATAAAGAATTGATTGAAATACTGAAACAATAATGCACGAAAGCCTAATCGAGTAGACGGCTGACGATCGAATGACCGCCAGTGCGCCTCTCACACCACCGTACGTACGGGTCTTCCCAACGAAAAGTGTCGGGACAGGATATATATGGCGGTTCTTTAAAACATGGGAAATCGTCTTGACTACCACACTGGTAACACGCACTTCTCAGTTACTTCTTTCATTAACCCATCAAAATCCTCCAGGCTTCTTTCCATAACATCTGAGTTTTCGTTATGACAAGCGAGGCAGCTACCAACTTCAAGTATTCGCTTTTGTTCTGAAAGATTGAATGGCCGGACACCTTCGCGGGTTGCAGTCCAGCCCTCACGCTCCTGCAGGAACCCAATCCAGGCATCCTCGGGAAGGCCATCGAATTTGTTGGGTGCAAACTTTGGGGTGAACTGCCAGGTTCCCGTGTTTCCATGAATTATATATTCTAACTTACCCCTACCATACCCAATGGCCAGCGGGTCGTTGTGGCAGGATGCGCAGGATCGGCCTTCCTTCATGGTGGTGTGTGCCGAAACCGGGGCATAAAGCCGGTGGAAAATTTCTTCCTGTTCCTCACCATCAAAACTTTCCTTATCGATTGAGATCACCATCCCGTTGATGAAAGTTGCTACCTGCTTTTTTATTTCTCCGGTAATTTCAGGGCGCTCATCAATACCCAGCACCGGTGGTTCAGCCAGGTATTTCCCGGTATATTCCACCCAGGTTCCGGTTTTGTGTTGGTTGGCCAGCAGGTCGTAACCAGGCTCATTTTCATCATAACTGTTGTGGCACCCGATGCATTGCGGCACCCAGGCCGTATGGCAGGCCTTGCAGGAAAGGTTGTCGTGGGCAGTGCCACGGGTGCATTCTTCTGCCGGCGCAATCATGGGCAATTGCTTTTCGGAGTTTTTGGAAATCAGCCACCGTTTACCATTTTTATCAGCAAAAGCATTCACCATGGCCAGCCCTGATTTTTCAATTTTCAGGAAATCCAAATCCTTACTGTAACCTCTCAGTTCTATGATCTTTTGGGTTTCCACATCCATCTGATCAAAAGTCAGGATATTGGGGTTATGATCAAAATGGCAATCCCCGCAGCGAATTTTCACCTGGAATTCCTGATGCATGTAAAGATTCCCGTCACCCATCAGCTCATAAGAATTGTGGCAGTCGATGCATTCCATCCCACTTTGATGGTGGACATCGGCCTGCACAAATTCAAAAATCCGCTGGTCTTCAAGTTGTCGCAATCCATCCCAGCTTTCCACCTCATCAGCCTCGAACTGTGTTTCGTGCCAGCCCTCGTAGTTGGTGGCAATTCTCCCCGACCGGCTGTGGCAGCCAAAGCAATGATTGTTGGTAATATTGAGCGAAAGCTGTGGGTGATACGATAAGTCCGTTTTAAAAGGTTGCCCGGATTGCGTTTCCTTTCCGGGATAATTCAGGTGGCAGGCATTGCACCCTCCGCCCCGCGAAAGCTGATCGATTGAACCGTATTCGGTTTTAGGATTCCCCAAATGGCAATTGGCACACATATCCCGCAGATGTTGGTCGGCAGCTGTGTGCCCGATATCATATATATGCGATAACATACCCGGTTTATCAATCTCGTTAAACACAAAACGGTCAACACTCACGATGCCACTTACTGTGGTCATCAATGTAGATTGTATTCTTTCGGTAATTTCCGGATGACAATCGGCAGTGCCACAGGTTCGGGAAGCATTAGCCAGATTTCCGGGAATCAGGATCATTCCGCTGTGGGATTGTTCTTTATTCAGGGTATAAGGATCGCCCAAATGGCATGAAACGCAGCCCACCGCCTGTGGATTATGAGACGCCGTTAAACCATTCATATTGTGGTGGCATAACACACAACTTTCGCGCTCCTCCGGGTTTTGCTGAAAACTCAAAACTAAGGTATCATTGAGTGGCCTGAAGTCGGTACTTTTAATTTTTATGGGGTTATAAACATCTTTCATCGACCAGTCCCACGCCCAGTTCTCACCCCTGAAAAAGAAAGCCACAGCAGTTAAAACCAGGTATCCGTAAAAAGAATAAAGAATAATCCGTCTTGAAATAAGGGCCGGCCTGTCCTGCATTTTGGGGATGAAATAAACCAGTACCAAAAATCCTGTTAAGATCAGCAGCAGCCAACCGGGGGCAGTCATCCAATGCAAAATTTCCTGCAAGCCCAAAAAGTACCACGGCCCTTTCACCACCGGTGTAACATTGTCGTGAAGCGGAGCCCTGTAAAACAGGCTTAACAGAGTGATAATTATCGCTGTGATAAAGAATGTCCTTCCCCTGGTCCAGATGGTTTTGGCATGCTCCAGAATGATGATGGTTAGAAAAATGGTAGCCAACGCAATATGGTGCACATAAAGCACCTGGTAGCTTCCTTCATTTCCAATCAGTGAATATGCCAGCAAATCTCCAATAAGCGGAATACTTCGGGCCAGTGCGTCGATGATTCGTCGGGCCTGCTCACTGTCCATATCAGCTTTCAGAATAAACCCGGAAATCATCACATAAAACACAAAGAACAGGGATATCGTTAACCTGAGCCAGACTCCGCTTTTCGTTTTTTTCGATTTATCGGATTTAAGATACTCCCAGGTGTGGAGGATGGTGAAAATGAGAAAGAGCTGCGCACTCCAGTAGTGGGCATTCCGGAGAAAACTTGCAGCCGGGTTGGTCAGCAGCATTTTTGTAATCGAATCCAACGGATCGTAAACATTAAATGGAATGGCCAGAAATACTCCGGACAAAGCACAAATTAAAAAATTAGCAATGCTTAGAAACCCCCAGGAATCATATTTCAGGAAAGAAGTTGTATAACTGATTGTGCTTTTCAAACCATTGAATTTGCAAACGAAATTATGCAATTATCAGCAATGCCTTTCGCATCAGGCACTATTTATAATGGTTCCTAACTTGGACAAGCCAAAACCAAAGAGGGCATTACTTTTTATAGCATGTAACATGTTTTGGCTTATCCAAGTTGTCAGAAATGAATTTAACCATGAAAGTTGATGTGAAAAATTGAAATCAGAATTGAATTTTTCAGGGTTGATAACTCATAAAATGTATCGAAAAACCAAATGGTCACGATCCCTCGTCATTTCATATGCTATGTTTTGAAGGTTATCGGATGCAGGCCCTTTAACCGGCCTGCCATTTTTATCGTACCTGGAACCATGGCACGGGCAAACCATCCGGCCATTTTCCAGTTTATCGATTTCACAACCCAGATGTGTGCATTTTGAGGACATCAATTTGTAATTTTCGTTTTCCTTTACCAGGATGACACGGCCGAAAAAATGAACCCCATCGGGAAGGCCTTTTTCAATTTCCAGTGTTTGCTCCTGCTTCGAAAAAGATTTGTCGCGCGATACGGATGCCTGCCAAACATAAGCCAACGGGACAGCGAGAGCAGCAGTTGCCCACTTAAAAAAAGTTTTCCGGTTTATCCTTTTTCGGCGGTCCATAGTTTATCTTCACAAAATTAGGATTTTCAATCATAATCATGAACGGAAACCATAGCAATCTAAACCTATACATTGCTTAATATCTCACGGATAGCTGCCTTCGCTGATTTTCGATCTGCCTGTCTTTTTCTGCAATTTCCTTTTTGTGCCTTTTGTTAATTCGGTAAACAATCCAGGTTGAAAGCAAAGAAACCACCAACGCGAGGATTAAAAATCCACTGATGGCGAATCTTTGCAATCCGGCAAGCTGTCTGTTCACCTCACCCAGGTTCTCATGTACCGAAAGCTTCCAGCTGGTACCTTCTACCGGGGTCATATACACGATCTCAGAACGACCAGAGTCTCCGACATGCAACAGCCCGGCTTCTGGTGTAGCAGTTGCCACAGCCTCACTTAAAAGCCGCCTTTCAGGCTTTCCGGCAGTTCCAAACTGCATATCCCTGGTATTGATGCTCATGCCAAGCGCACCTGGATTCGGGTGTCCGATGAGCGTTCCGGTTTCACGATCAAAAATACACAGGTAACCATGATCGGCCTGGCTACCTTCAACTGCATGCTGAAAATCATTAAGCAAACTGTCAGGCTTTTCACCGGCGGAAATCCTGCTATTAAAAAGTCGTGAAACCATTTTTGCCGTTTTGCTGCTCGACTGTAGCTGCAAATCAATATATTGCTGATGGATGCGATTTACAGAAAAATAAACGCTGAAAATACCAAAAAGCAAAATAGGCAGGGCGATAGCTATAAAAGTTAAGAGAATCGGTCTGTTTGTTTTCATGATGGAAAAGGTTGCATTTAAAAATAATTTCTCTGTTGAAAAATAGTCGGCTAAACTATTAAAAACTTACACACAGTGGCTGAAAATTCAAATCAGTACAACATTGCCTGAAAACCTGCTTGTAATTAAAAATCACAATATTATCTTTGCACGATTTTTATGGCCCATATCAAAATACTGAATTACAAACGATCAGCCAATCATTAGAAAAATTAAATTCTATTAAATTCAAATAAATATGGCACAAAAAGAGATTTTAAAAGGTGGTGAATTCCTGATCAGGGAAACCAAAGCTGAAGATGTTTTTATCCCCGAAGATTTTAATGAAGAGCAGCGCATGATTGCCGGTACTTGTTCGGATTTTCTCGAGCAGGAAGTTTACCCAAATCTCGACCGCATCGATACCCAGGAAGAAGGCCTGATGCGCTGGTTGCTCCAAAAATCCGGTGAGCTTGGTTTACTTGGTATTTCTGTTCCTGAAGAATATGAGGGTTTCGATCAAAATTTTGTTACCTCCATGCTTGCCAGCGAATACATGGGCGCCGGTTATTCTTTTTCGGTGGCTTATTCGGCACATACCGGCATTGGCTCATTGCCCATTGTTTATTATGGTAATGACGAGCAAAAAGCCAAATATCTCCCCAAACTCGCCACCGGCGAACTCACCTCGGCCTACTGCCTCACCGAACCCAATGCCGGATCGGATGCCAA
>CAYNDN010000376.1:0-1080 GCA_964395075.1 uncultured Lentimicrobiaceae bacterium
TTCACGAACCAAAGTGGACCTATGGCTATATTTGGGACGACGCCCACAATAACCTGCTTACTGCGCCTGACAATACACTCTCACAGCTTGCCTGGTATATCCTGATGATCAACCTCCACGAAACCGGATGGCACGATGGCGGTTCGGTAGCCGGATGGGAACACAGGTATTCATCACACATCAAAAATGCCAATGTTTATGCCCATGCATCACGCTGGGCCGACGGGCAATACCAGTCGTCAAATGCTGCATATTTTGATGATATCGACCATGATGGCATTGATGAAGTGGTGATGCACAACCAGGATGTTTTTGCCGTTTTCGAAAGCATTGGCGGAAAAATTAACTGGCTTTTTTATAAAGACGGACTTGGAAATGCCCACTCAGTGGTGGGTTCGGATATGGCCTATTGGGCCGAAACGGATGGCGATTACAACGATGGCTCCAACAACCACGTGGCTGCACTTTCGGATGTTTACCCCAACCAGCAAAATGCTGTTTATGAAATGAACCTGTTGCAAACGTCAGGCGACACCGTTACAGCAGAATTTACCCAATGGGGCGTAAAAAAAACTGTTTCGCTGGTTGAAGGTAACAAATACTTAGATGTAATTTACGATTTCTTTGGCAGCGATGGCTATGTTAAATCAGGCTTCTCGCCGGGGTTGCTCGACCTGCTTTGGTCGGGCAAATCAAATGTGCAACGTATTTGGGGCGACTATGGCTCTTATTGTGGCCAACGAAACAGTGCATCCGGAGCTACAGTGGCACTCGTGCTCGGTGATGGTGGCGGACAACACAATACCCAGTTTGAAGGAACACTCGTTTTGGGTGATGAAATAAAGGGAAACGACCGGTTCTTTACCAGGCTCTGGGCCGGATACACTTCCGATCCAACAGGCACAACAGTTCCTGAATTGAATACGCTGGCATCACAGAGTATGGACATCTTACCGCCAAGGCTATCCGATATCGCTTTCCAAATTGACGAAAACACGGTGGAAATTATTTTTGATGAAGCTGTGGAAATCAATTCAGCACAAAACATTTCGAACTATTCCCTTCAGAATTTCTCCAATG
>CAYNDN010000376.1:1090-5437 GCA_964395075.1 uncultured Lentimicrobiaceae bacterium
ATACACATTGGTTTCAGCAGTAAGACAGGGCGACTGGCGTAAAGTACACCTCACCATCCAGGAAAACTGGGTGCCAGGTGATGAGGGCCAAATCGTGGCAAACAACATTGAAGACCTTGCCGGGAATGTGGTTTCAGTGCACAACACGGCAAACTTTGTGGTGCCATCCGGTGCAACACCGCACACCATTGTAATTGACGGAACCAATGATTTTGACCCTGAAACGGAACTGATGGCTACAGATAATTATACCCTGTACATGACCTGGGACAGCAACAACCTTTACATTGGGTTTGAAAGTATGGATTTGAATAATGACGGCGATTTGTTTGTGGATATCGACACGGATCAGACTGCCGGAAGTGGTGCACCGTCAGGATCGTGGGGTCGCGTGAACTATACGTCACAATACCGGGCTGAATACCAGGTAGCCATCGAAGGTGGTGGCGGTTCAATACAGTTGAACGAATATTCTGGCGGCAGCTGGAGCTATCCCGGAAGCAATGGCTGTAATTCTTATGAAGGCTGGTCAGGAAACGGGTTAACTGAAATATCCATTCCGTGGGCTTCGCTTGGTAACCCTGAAGGAATAGCCCTTGCCGTGCATGTTTCTGAAGAAGACACACAGGTTATTACCGATGTTTTCCCAACTCAAAATGCCACAGGTAACACACCTACGCTCACGCATTTTTATGCCCTTTACCAACCTTACGTTGGTGATGACATGCCGGTTTCGGGTGTCGAGCCCAACACCATAAGTATATTACCCAACGAAGAACCTGAAATTACTGACTGGACACCAACCGGACTTTCACAGTCTCTGGAAGTTGGCGAAACTTTGGATTTTTCAATCACGGCAACTGATCCCGAAGGTGATGCTCTGAGCTACACCTGGACGCTCAATGATGAAACGGTGGGCGATTCAGACCAGTTTACATTGAATGCACTGCCTGATATGGTTGGCATGAACGAACTCGTTGCCACGGCAGATGATGGCATTCCTGAACATACAGGCGCAACAGTGGTTTGGGTGGTTGAAATTACCAGCAATGGAGCACTGCTGGCCGGTTTCACCGCCGATAACACCCAGGCCTGCCTCGCCGGAACCATCAATTTCACTGATCAATCCACTGGCAATGTTACCGGGTGGGTATGGACTTTCGAGGGAGGTGATCCGGGTACTTCAACCGAACAAAATCCATCAGTAACTTATGCCACAGCCGGCACTTTTGATGTCAGCCTAACGGTATCTGATGGCAGGGCAAGCAATACACTTACCAAAACTAATTACATCACCGTAATCGATACACCAACAGTTGGTGCAGGCACCAATCAGGAATCCTGTGATAACGACCCTGTGCTGCTGTCGGGTGAGGCAGAGAACTTTTCAACCGTGTTGTGGAGCACCACAGGCGACGGGGTGTTTGCCAACAGCTCAAGCACCATAACAACATACACCCCCGGACCTGGTGACGTGGTATCAGGATTTGCTGATCTTACACTCACTGCATATCCAATTTCTCCCTGTCCTGAAGCTGTTTCAGATATGATGATCATTACCATCCTTAACTCACCGGCAGTTGTTACCCAGCCACAAAGCCAGGTTGCTTCCGAAGGTTCTGAGGTAATTTTTGAGGTTGAAGCTGACGGCTCCGGGCAATTGAACTATACCTGGTATGGACCGGTAGGCGAAATTCCGCTATCAGATAATGCCCAACTCGTCCTCGAAAATATTGCACCCGATGATGCCGGAGAATATTACTGCGTCATCGAAAATACGTGTGGCTCAGCTACCAGCGAAACAGCAACACTCACCATCGAAAGTTTACTTACACATACCATAGCTATTCCGCACGGCTGGAGTGGCATTTCCACATGGCTGAACCCACAAAACCCCCTGGTTGCAGATATTTTTGCCGACATGGTTCAGGCCAACAATCTTGTTGTTTTCCAGAATTACAGCACCCTTTACTGGCCGTCAGAAGGAATTAATACCGTTGACATAAATGGCGGATGGGATTACAAGGAAGGATATCAATTGAAAGTTGACGGTGATCAGCAAGTTACCATCACCGGAAACGCTCCTGCATCCAAAACTCTGGGTTACGAGAGTCCCGGTTGGTATCTCATCCCTGTATTGAATTCCTGCGGAGTAGCTCCTGAAGATCTTTTTGCGGGCATCATTAACGATGTGGTAATCATTAAGGAGGTGGCAGGAGTGCGGCTCTACTGGCCGGGAGTGTTCCAAAACCTGTTTATGTTAGAATCCGGTAAAAGTTATACGGCCAGCTTTGCCGATGCTGTGTCATTTACTTATCCTGATTGCGACAAACAAACCATTTTACACTCGCCACAGTCTGATCATTTTGATCTGAAATTATCAGGCATGAAGCCTTCAAATCAATCACATATCCTGGCTTTTGATGCCCAGGCTACCGGCGGGCTTAATCCCGGAGATATAATACTGCTGTCCACAGCTTCGGGTTTTGAACTGGCAGAAGTTACAATCCATAAACCCGGAACCGCACTGGCATTGCCCGTTTACAGGAATGATCAACTTACTGCTGAAAAGGATGGTTTCGAAGCCGGTGAGCAACTCAGCGTATCAATAAAACGAAGCAACCAGATAGCTGCTGCCGAATTAAATATCGACAGGAGTTTTAACAGCTTAGGTTTGATTAGCAACGGAATGACACTTGTTAAATCGCTGGAATTCAATTCCGCCAATTTGAATAGCGATTCAGGAACAGGTTTCCGGTTTTATCCGAATCCTTCAAAAAACATTTTATATTTCGAGGGTATTTCTGCGCATTCCAGGGTTCAGATTTACTCAGCTCGCGGGAGCTTAATTTTTGATAATCAGTTAAATAACAACAGGTTAGATGTTGGGTCTTATCTGCCTGGCATTTACTATGTTTATATTTATCAGGATGACATGTCGATTGTTAAGAAATTTGTAAAACAATAATTAATTTTGATGGGATTTTTCACCGGCACGAAACGAAAAACAAATCATATAAATCATGAAAAAACAGGTACGTATTTCACTTTTTGTTGCACTCATTATACTTGCATTTTTCGGAACCGCTCAGGCCGTTGAGGTCACTTTCCGTGTGGATATGTCAGAAGAAACCGTTGCCCCTGAAGGCGTACATATTGCCGGCAGTTTCCAGGGATGGGATCCTTCGGCTACCGAAATGACGCTCTCAACAGGCAACATCTACATTTATACCGCCGACTTACCTGAAGGCGAAGAAATTGAATACAAGTTTGTAAACGGCAATGCCTGGGGAATGGACGAAACTGTTCCACCAGGATGTGCCCAAAACGGAAACCGTTTTTTAACGGTTCCGGCAACCAATACCGAACTCGAGGCTGTTTGTTTCGGGAGCTGTGTGATCTGCAATCCCGGTGAGGTTGAGATCACTTTCCAGGTGGATATGTCAAACGAAACCGTATCACCCAATGGCATTCACATTGCCGGTAGTTTCCAGGGCTGGGATCCCGCGGCCACCGAAATGGAACTTATCGGCGATAATGTTTATGCCGTAACTTTATTGCTGGACATCGGCGGGTATTATGAATACAAATTCATCAATGGCAATGCCTGGGGTGATGACGAAACCGTGCCACCAGAATGTGCTGTTGGCTGGAATCGTTACATCAACGTTCCGGAAGTGCCTACCACGCTCGAAGCTGTTTGTTTCGGGAGCTGCTACCCTTGTGGGCCGCCTCCTGTCGATATCAACGTTACCTTCCGGGTGGATATGTCGGAACAGGTGGTTTCGGCTGATGGTGTGCACATTGGCGGCGGATTCCAGGGATGGGATCCGGGAGCTACGGAAATGACACCAATCGGAGATAACATCTATGAATATTCTACTGTGCTTTCATCAGGAACATACCAGGAATATAAGTTCGTAAACGGTACTACCTGGGAGGAATCAGAAAATGTGCCTGACGAATGCGGTGTGAACAACAACCGATATCTCACCATTCCCTGGAACGACACCATTATCGAGGCTGTTTGCTATGGTGAATGTGGACCCTGCGGCCCGCCTCCTGTTGATGTGAATGTGACTTTTAAAGTAGATATGAGCGAAGAAGAAATCTCGCCCGATGGCATTCATGTAACCGGAACTTTCCAGGGTTGGGATCCTGCATCCACACCCATGACGGATATGGGCGAAGATATTTATGAAGTTACACTTACCCTGCAATCCGGATTTAACCACGAGTACAAATTTGTGAATGGTAATACTTTTGACTTTGTTGAAAGTGTACCGGAGGAATGCGGTGTGCCCGATGGCCAGGGTGGCTTTAACAGGTATTTCGAAGTTCCTGTTA
>CAYNDN010000377.1:0-5428 GCA_964395075.1 uncultured Lentimicrobiaceae bacterium
GTTTTAATTACCGTTGATGGTGTGCGGATGAATAATGCCATTTTTCGCAGTGGCAACCTTCAGAATGTCATCTCCGTCGATCCGTTTGCAATGCGAACCACCGAAGTGGTTTACGGGCCCGGTGCCGTAATTTATGGAAGCGATGCCATTGGTGGAGTGATGAATTTCTACACACTGAGGCCCTATCTTGCGCCCAACGGAAAACCGCTGGTCAAAGCAAATGCACTGGTGCGTTATGCCAGCGCAAACCAGGAAAAAACCGGACATGTGGATTTTAATATCGGGTTAAAAAAATGGGCTTTTGTAACCAGCATTTCCTATTCGGATTATGATGATCTGAAGATGGGAAGCAACGGGCCGGATGATTACCTGAGGCCGGAATATGTGGAACGCATCAATGGTATGGATTCCATAGTTCGTAATGATGATCCCCAGGTTCAGGTACCCACGGGCTTTAATATGCTAAACCTGATGCAGAAAGTCCGTTTCCGCCCTGATGAAAACTGGGATTTTACCTATGGATTTCACTATTCCACCACCTCGGACTACCCGAGATACGACAGGCTGATCCGATACAGAGACGGAAAACCCAGGTCTGCCGAATGGTATTACGGGCCACAGGTTTGGATGATGAACAGCCTGCAACTAACCAATAGCCAGGGCAATGGAATTTACGATCGCTTTAGCGTTACGGCAGCCCACCAGTTTTTTGAGGAAAGTCGCCATGACCGCGATTACCGGAAGGTGATGCTGACCAACCGTACCGAAAATGTAAACCTGTTTTCCATTAATGCCGATTTCGAGAAAAGTCTGGACGACCGGCAGAAAATTTATTATGGCACTGAGATGCAGCTCAACGATATTGCCTCCGATGGTTTTGATGAAAATATTGAAACCGGTGAGGAAACAGATGCACCTTCACGCTACCCGGACGGATCCACCTGGAATTCGTTTGCCGTTTACGGATCTTACCTGAATAAAATCAGCGACAAATTTACGCTGCAAGGTGGATTGCGTTATAACCTGGTTACGCTGAGTGCAGATTTCGATACCACATTTTATCCTCTTCCATTTACAAATGCTGATTTAACCACCGGAGCGCTCACCGGCAGTGCGGGCATAAATTTCAGGCCTGACGAAGATTGGCTGCTGAAGCTCAATCTTTCTACAGGATTTCGCGCTCCGAATATTGATGATATCGGGAAAGTTTTCGATTCGGAACCGGGAAGTGTGATTGTTCCCAATCCATACCTCAAACCCGAATATGCCTGGAATGCCGAATTCGGCATCAGCCGCAGGGTGCAGGAGTTTCTGGAAGTTGACTTGTCGGTGTTTTACACCAATTTGAACGATGCCATGGTGCGCAGGGATTTTTCGTTAAATGGTCAGGACAGTATCATGTATGACGGAGAGATGAGCAGGGTGCAGGCCATTCAAAATGCAGCCAATGCCTGGGTTTACGGTGTTCAGGCCGATGTGGAAGCCGACCTGTATGCCGGCTTTGGGTTGCGGGCTAACTTCAACTATCAATATGGTGAGGAGGAACAGGAGGATGGTACCACCGCACCCATGCGACACGTGGCGCCCATGTTTGGCGGATTTCATATAACCTGGGCTGCTAAAAGGATGCAGGCCGATTTCTATGCTGTTTTCAACGGAGAAATAGCCAATACCGATCTGGCACCATCAGAGCAGGGCAAAGATTATATGTATGCTTTGGATGCAAGTGGAAATCCTTATTCGCCCTCCTGGTACACACTGAATTTTAAATTCCTGTATCAGGTAACCAGTAATCTGCAGCTCAATGTAGGGTTGGAAAATATTACCGATCAGCGTTACCGGCCGTATTCTTCAGGTATTGCAGCAGCCGGGAGGAATTTCATCGCCTCGCTGAGGTTTAGTTTATAAAAAATATATACAAATGTAACGGGATAATGATCCACATGGGATTATTATCCCGTTTTTTTTTGGAATTTCAAATATTGTTCTTTATGTAACAAAACATCGATATTATGAAAATTGGATACAACAAACTCTAAACCCATTTTGAGTGCAAAGTCACCGGGTGAGTCGTTCACAATTTGCTATTACTCACCCGGTGACCGGCCTGCGTGTGAGTCGTTCACGGTTTGTTATTACTCAACCGGCGATATACATTTAATCCAAAAATATCTTCACCGTCCGGGAAACATATCCGGATTCCGAATCGGGGAAATCTACATGGTAGTTATAAACTTTCCCCTCGCGGCTGATCATTTCGGCTTTCTCCACCTTCACCGGTGGCTTTCCGTTTATGTAAACCGAAAATGTTTCGCGGGCTTCGGGTTTTCCCTCGAATTGGATGGTGTAGACTTTCCCATCCAGATGGTCGTCGAGGATTCTGAATCCGTAAGATTTCCGGCCGGGCTTTGGGTTTTCGTAAACCGGAAATACCCCGATGCCTCCTTCAATCCTGAGTTCCACAATGGCTTCTTTATGAAGGGTAAATGAAAAATCCGGGATGTTTTCGATGCCGGGGCGTTGAAGCTTGCCATTCAGCGATTTTGTGATCAGCTCAGTTCCGGTGGGCAGTTGCGGATAAAAACGGATTTGCAGTGGATCGCTGTTTTCTTTTTTAAAGATGTACCTTATCATGTCATCTTCGGTTGCTTTCGATAATTCGATATTGTGATTTCCTATCCTGATGTTTTCTATCCTTACTTCCTCCCAGTGCGGTGGAAAGGCTGGTCTGAAATCGAGCTTGTTTGCCGGGGCATCGGGTTGCAAACCCAGCATGCCTTCGAGTAATGGCTGCAGTGCCATGGTTTGCGACCAGCACTGGTGATGACAAACCCCGGCCGGTTTATATTCCTCGCCATGCAGCACTTCTTCCAGGTAGCCGAGTGCCCAGTCGTCGTAAACCAGCATGTTATTCATTATATGCGAAAATCCCTGCAGGTGCCTTCCGGCTTTGTATTCTGCCAGGGCAACCCAGCCAGTGTAGAGCGGCCATACGCTGCCGGTGTGATATCCAACCGGATTAAAAGAAGGGCTGCTTGAAGGAATAATCCTTGCGCCCCAGTCGGAGGTGTAATTATTTGTAGCGTATTTTCTGGTAACAGCTTGCCATCGGGATGAATCGGCCTCGCCAAATAAAATCGGAATGGCCGGCATTATCGACGGTTCAGTAATGTAAGTCTGGTCTTTTCTGATGCCATGATAGTAATCGCCATTGGTGGCATTCCAGTATTTACTATTGATGATTTCCCGAACCTTTTTATAATCAGATTGATAATTCTGTGTAAACACATCATAATCTGTATTCCTGAAAAGTGTTGATGCCTGCTCCAGTGCCTCAGCCCAGCAGGCGGCAAGGTATAGCGAAGTGTGCGAGCCAAACAGGTTTCCGCCTTCAACCCAGCCGTGGCCAACATTGGTGTTCTCAATCAGCCCATCATGATCTGTATCTGTAGAGTACATGAAATCCATGGCAGCTTTCAGGTGGTGAATGTTTTCCTGAATAAAAGCAGTGTCTCCGGAGTGCTGCAGGTATCGCCCGGCAAGAATAACATACAGCGGAGTGGCATCAGAAGCATCGTAGTGAACAAATCCGCTGGTGCTGAGTTCGTGCAAAATCTTTCCGTTCAGGTCCTGGTAATTTTGCAGCAGTTCCAGGATGGATTTCACTTTTTCAAAATCACCGTATTGCAAAAACGCAAAAGCACTCCACACGGCATCCCGGCCAAAATACCAGGAGTATCCCGGCCTTCCGTTGATTTCATGTTCGCCATTCCAGCCTTTGGCGGTTGTGCCATAACCCGCAACAAGAGATTTCCCGATACCGGGTGTATGCACAAAAAAACGATCTGATCCGGCCAAAGCCCATTGGTAAGCAAGATTGAAAATGGAATCGGGGGTGGTTATTTTCAGGAAGTTTTCGGAAACGGCTTCCTGATGGTTTAGCGCACTGCGATAAATTTTTTCAGGATTGTTTCTGGTCAGGTCATATCCTGACATAGCTTTTTCGATGCCTTCATTACCGGCAGCAAAAATCACATCCACATTGTCGTTCATTTCCAGGTTGATTTTTGTCATGGCTGATACGAGGTATTCGTCTGTAGGTTTTGCTCTCCAAATACTATCAGTGAGCGTAAATGAATCATAGCTGCCAATTGGGTTATGTGCTTTTTTGAAAGCAGGCAGCAGTGGGGTGCCATTGAAGTAAACGGGTTGAGTTTCCTTGTTAAAACCTAAAATGGTGTTAAAATCTCCTGAGGGGTCAGTAATCACAAAAGCATTCAGCCCATCATGAAAATCGTATTTCATCCCACCAAGGACTTTATGCGAATAGGGCCACATAATCCGTTGGTTGGTTTTAAACCTGATAAACAATTCCGCCGGATAAACGCCCCTGTATTCGTAATGAATCACACCCTGAGGATGTTTTGGTGAAACTGTGATGATCTCCTCCAGAAATGCCCGCCTGAACTGGTAAAGGCGACTAAAAGACTCAGAATTGGCTGTAACCATATGCCTTTCATCATTCAACCAATAAATCGTGTCGTTATACGAAAACCTGATCCCAACCTCATAATCGCGAAAAGCCATAAACGGGTGTGCCCATACTTCATCGATTCCCCCTGTTTGTTTTCCCATAACCAGAAGTCGTTCACCAGCCACATCCCAGAAGTTTTCTGATGCAAATCTCTTTTCCAGGGCAATTTCTGATGAACGGGTTTGCCAGTCGTGAGGTGGTTTGAAATGTTGCATTGAAGGAATAAACCTGATATCCTCCGCATCGAATTTTTCAAACACCGGTGCCTGGTAATTCCAGTAAAAAACGGGTTGATCGTTCATGTTTCCGGCCAGGTAATTCAGGCAGTTGAGGGTGAATTTTTCCAGATGCTGCCTGTTTACGTTGTATAGGTTACCCGGCTGTGCATTGCTTTTTGAGGGTAATTCAAAATACATGTAGGCTCCAACTGCCAGTACTTTCCCTTTACCTAAATTGTATTCGAGAATGAGTTTTTTATTTTCGCGCAGAAAGATATAATCCCAATCGGTTGCCACAACTTTTCCGTTTTGAGGTACGTGTTCTTCAAAAAATCCAAAATTTCTTACAGGCACATCTTCAGATGGTTTTATAATATATGCTCCGCCATTGAGACCGGAAAAAACAGGATGATTCCTGAAAGCATGAAACCCGAGCATCCGCCCGTAACCATTATCAGTGGCTTTTTTTTGAACAAGCTCCGGTTTTTTTTCTTCAAGTTTCAAAAGATTAACCATAGCAAAGGCTTCTCTCGAGAGCAACAATCCCCCACCTGCCTCAACAAAAGTTTTCAGGTTGGCAATTGCTTCTTCATCAAACCGGGCAGCCAGGTCAACCGTGGAATCTGCAATGTGCAACCATATCACATCAAATTTGCTAAGTTTCTTCAGTGATTTC
>CAYNDN010000378.1:0-5425 GCA_964395075.1 uncultured Lentimicrobiaceae bacterium
TTGTCCCATCCAAGGTTGAGGAACGAATACAACGAATTGATGTCTTTGTCATCCCATACTTCACGGGTGTTGTTGATGTTGTAAGTTATTTGTTGCGGATCCTCAAAATTGGCTGAGTTAAAGAGCCATGGGTCTATCCAAGTACCCGATTTGGCCTGCGTCAGGTAATATCGTCGCTGGTAGTGATTTCCCCCAAAGGATAGTTTTGCCTTTAATCTGGAAAAAACAAAGCCATCTTTGTGTGCTGTAATCAGGAAGTCGTTATTATTTACGTTCATTCTTGAGAGTTGACTTTCATAATAGCCGTTGAGCAGGCCAATCAGGTCGGTAGGATTGTTGCGCGTTTCTTTGTGGTCACTCGTAAAGTCTATCCCCAATCGACCTTTGGCCATCAGCCAGGGTGTGATTTCCCAGCTTAATCCAAACGATCCGATTATTTTATCCCTGGCCAGGGTAGTATTGTTGTTGTAAAACTCCCACCAGGTATAAGGCGAGATATATTGGAATGGATAGTTTCCGCCCCAGTCGTTGCGGGTGCCGTCAGGGTTGGTGTTATCAGAAATTTCTATTCCCTGCCAACTCCTCGGCCAGCAATAAAGAGAAGCTTTGCTGAAAGAGCTGTAGGATTCGCCGATGTTGGGACTGTTCAACCGGTTATAGTTCATGTAGGATACGGCAATATCTGCCTTTACCTTCTCGGAAACACTGATGTTAGAACCCATGTTAACCGTTGTTTGATCGTAGTTGCTGTTGGGAATGATGGGCGTATGGTCGGTACGTGTTAGCGATACCCTGATTGTTCCCAAATCATTTCCTCCCGAAAAGGACACATTATGGGTTGCTGTTACGCCATCTTCAAAATATGCTTTGATGTTATCGGGCTGGGGAGACCAGGGGCGCATCTCTCCATCCCACCATCTTACCATTTGCCCTTTCATTTCAGGCCCCCACGAAACTGCGGTTCCGTAATATCCAAACTGTGTGGCGGTGGGTATTCCGTGCGGGCCGTTGTCGGTATGGGTGGAGGTGGGATAAATATAGGTGCCTGCGCTGTCTTCCATAAATGCGGGTTCGGTTAATGTTAACGGGCCTCCGGCACCATACTTATTCTGAACTTTACGATAGCGGTATGGATGGATAATTTTATAGTTGAAATTATAAGTTACACCCAGTCCGCTGTGTTTTTTACCTCGTTTGGTGGTTATCAACACAACGCCATTGGCGCCTTTCGATCCGTAAAGTGCTGATGCAGTGGGCCCTTTGAGAATGCTGATATCTTCGATGTCGGCCTGGTTGATGTTGTTGAGTGCCGATCCCCAGTCCTGTCCGCGGCCAATGTTGGTGAGGCCGGGGCTGTTTTCAACCGGCATCCCATCCACCACAATCAGGGGTTGATTATCGGAACCCAGGTTATTGTTCCCCCTGATTACAATCCGGGTGGTGCCACCTTCAATGCCATCAGGTTGGGATACCTGAACACCTGCCGATCTCCCGCTGAGGGCAGCAGCAAGGTTAGGGGCATCTGATTTTTTTATTACTTCGCCTTCAAAGCTTTGGGTGGTGTATCCGATTTCACGTTTTTCGCGCTGAATGCCCAAAGCAGTAATTACAACACCTTCAAGTTTTTGCGCTTCAGGTACCAGGATTACATCTATGGTTGTACGCGAGCCCACAGTTTCTATTTTGGTTAAATACCCCATAAACTGAAACACGAGTGTATCTCCGGCACCAACACCTTGGAGTTGATAAATTCCGTTTTCGTTTGTTGTAGTACCTGTTAAGGTGCTTTTTATATAAACCGATACGCCCGGAATACCCATTTCGGATTCGGCTGAGATAACCGTTCCTGAAACAGTAACATCCTGAGCCCACAGTCTGGCAGAGGTAAAAATGAAAAGTAAGAATAGCAGTAAAGCTTTTTTCATAACACAAATTTTTTATCAACTATACATTTATTGAATAATTCATATTTTCCCCGCATGAGTTCCTTTCGATTAACTTCACAGGCAGAATTTCTTGATTCCAATTTCCGTTTGTTTGGCGGGTAATGGCCTCCAATAAGATATTGAAGGCTTTTTCGCCAATATCCTCAACCGGTTGGGCTATGGATGTTATTGCAGGATTGCTGAACCTGAACAGGTCAATATCATCAAAACAAATCATGGCCACATCCCGGGGGATTTTCAAATTCATTTTTCGAAAGCAATCCATACAAGCCACGGCTATTCTGTTGTTTGAACTAAAGACAGCATTTATCGCATGAGGCGGATGTAATAGTTCGTTTATTATTTGGTACACCTCATCGAGGGAAAAATCAAAATTCACATGTCGGATATAATTTGACCGTACCCTGATGCCGTGTTTTTTCAAAGCTTCCCGGTACCCACATTCCCTGTCTCTGATTGTTCGGAGGTGAGCAGGCAGAATTCCGATAAAACCGATTCGATGAAAACCTTTATTTATCATGTATTCTGTTGCATCAAATCCACCCTGCCGATTATTCACACCAACGTAATGCAGATGAATTTTGGGGATAAAACGGTCGATAAGTACAAATGGGAACAGTTCTTTTTTTAAAGATTTAAATGTGTCGGTCTGATTTAGGCACGTGGATATGATGAGGCCGTCAACCTGTCTTTCCCGTAAGGTGTTGATCAGATCAATTTCTTTTTTGGAATTCTCATCGGAGCTGCAAAATATAATGTGGTAACCATGTTGCCCGGCAACATCCTCTATCCGCTTGGCAATTTTTGAATAGAATTTGTTGGAGATGTCGGCCACAATTACGCCAATGGTTTTTGAAACCCCGAGCCTTAACCCACGGGCAACCAGATTGGGTTTGTAATTTAGCTCACCGGCTTTTTGAATGACCTTTTTCTGGGTTTCTTTATTGATGCCTTTCTCATCGCCATGGCCATTTAATACCAGTGAGACCAGTGTTTTTGAAACATTCAGGCTGTTTGCAATATCTGCTATCGAAGGCCTTTTCATACTTCAGTTTTATCCCTAAATCGGTTTAGGTAGTAATATACGCCTTTTATTTGCTGTAAATCAATTTATTAAAACATAACTCACATTACTGAATAGCAAAGGTATGTAAGAAAATCGGTTTTTTTACAATAATTGTGAAAAAAAATTAACAACAGGAGCATTTGAACTCAACCAGACCAAGTTAAAACCAACCAGGATTTTACCAGAAAATAGCATGTAACCGGTTTTTTTGTCCAGCTTTTTGGGGTTCATAAATTAAAAAGACCCGACAGAATTATAGCCCCGCCATGTGGGGTGTTAAATCTGGTTTTTGCATTTTCGTCCCATTTTTCAAGCAGTTTTTCCTCAAATTATTTTTTGATAAAAGATTCTTGAGTAAAGATAGATTTCTCAGTCGCTGCGCTCCATCGAAATGACATGGACTCATAATGCTGATGGGGCAGGGGAAAGCAGACGCTCCGCGTCTGCTTTCCCCTGCCCTCCCCCCGGCAAAAAAAATGATTGTCATTTCGAACCGCCGACTGGCGGTGAGAAATCTATTTTAAAACACCCTGAATCGTAATAAAAATGTGACGAATAAGTCACTTTCCAATACTTTTTTAAATCATTGATTATAAGCAAATTGATTTTTCACAAAATAGATTTTTAACACCCCACCCGTCAGGTCTCACTACTATGATAAATAATTACTTTCCACGTCTTGCGCAATGCGCTACGCTCTATACTCCATGCTCTATACATATACGCTATGCGCTATGCGCTATGCGCTATGCGCTTTGCAATTATCCCCGAAATCTCTTCAACGGCAATGCGATCCTGCTTCATCGAATCGCGCTCACGAATGGTTACGGTGTTGTCTTCAAGTGTTTGATGATCAACAGTAATACAGTATGGAGTTCCGATGGCATCCTGGCGGCGGTAGCGGCGTCCGATGGCATCTTTCTCGTCATACTGGCACATATAATCTATTTTCAGGCTGTCGAAAATTTCGCGTGCTTTTTCAGGCATCCCGTCTTTTTTTACCAGCGGAAGTACAGCTGCTTTAATGGGGGCAATTACCGGAGGAATTTTCATCATGGTTCGTTCAGAGCCATCTTCAAGCTTTTCTTCGCGATAAGCATAAGTGAGAACTGCCAGGAAGGTGCGGTCGAGGCCGATGGACGTTTCCACAACGTAAGGCACGTAGCTCTCGTTGATTTCAGGATCGAAATATTGTAACTTTTTGTTGGAAAATTTCTGGTGTGCCCCCAGGTCGAAGTTGGTTCTTGAATGAATTCCTTCCAGTTCCTTAAATCCCATCGGGAAATCAAATTCAATGTCGAAAGCGGCGTTGGCATAGTGGGCCAGTTTGTCGTGTTCGTGAAACCTGAAATACTTTTCGGGGATGCCCGTGCTCAGGTGCCATTTCATGCGTTGTTCCTTCCAGTACTTAAACCATTCCTTTTCGGTGCCGGGACGCACAAAAAACTGCATCTCCATCTGTTCGAACTCCCGCATACGGAAAATAAACTGACGGGCAACAATCTCATTACGGAAAGCTTTACCAATTTGCGCAATCCCAAAAGGAATTTTCATCCTGCCGGTTTTCTGGATGTTAAGGTAGTTCACAAAAATACCCTGGGCAGTTTCCGGACGCAGGTATATTGTGTTAGCGCTTTCGCCCAGCGAACCCAGTTTGGTACCGAACATCAGGTTAAATTGCCTGACATCAGTCCAGTTGCGCGATCCTGAGATCGGGCAGGCGATTTCCAGATCCTCAATCAATTTTTTAATGTCTGAAAGATCATCGCTGTCCATAGCAGGATAAAGCCTGGATTTGATCTCCTCAATTTGCCGGCTATACTTTTGAACACGCGGATTGGTGCTTACAAATTGTTCCCGGTCGAAACTGTCGCCAAACCTTTTTGCTGCCTTGGTGATTTCCTTCTCAATTTTGCCTGCAATTTTTGCGATATGGTCTTCCACCAACACATCAGCTCGGTATCGTTTTTTGGAATCCTTATTATCGATCATCGGATCGTTAAATGCGTCCACGTGGCCTGAGGCTTTCCATGTAGTAGGATGCATAAAAATTGCAGCATCAAGTCCCACAATATTTTCATGGTATTGCACCATCGCTTTCCACCAATATTCTTTGATGTTGTTTTTCAATTCAACACCCATCTGGCCGTAGTCGTAAACGGCACTCAACCCATCGTATATCTCACTGGATTGAAACACAAACCCATACTCCTTGGAATGGGCTATGATCTTCTTTAAAAGGTCTTCGTTATTTGCCATGCGGCAAAAGTAAAACAAAATTGAAATTGGCAAGCAGGGGAGTTGTTGTGTTATTTCCTCGAATCCGCAAGCATATTCTTTATTATCATCGAATTGAACGAATTAAACGAATTTTAGATCATTCTAATGAGTGTTGTTTTGATTTCTGGATCAT
>CAYNDN010000379.1:0-5413 GCA_964395075.1 uncultured Lentimicrobiaceae bacterium
CTTTACGCTTTTTGTTTCGTTAATCCGAAAATCGGTATTGAAGGTATATTGTTCATCAATTTCAAGGAATTTACAAAGCTCTTTCAACCAAAAATCTTTGTCATCCATCACATTTTCGTATATAAGGACTTTTATATTCTTATTGGGGAAGAGTTGGAAAAATGGTAATAACTGCTTGTAATAGAGGCTGTGCCTTAGTAGTTGAGGGTATTTATTTATGGTATTTTCAAAGCTGAAATTTGATGGGATAATCCCCCATTGGATACTGGCCAGGTACTTAGAAACTGCCCGGTGGATTGGGTTTCTTAGAATTGCTATTAATTTAATATTGGGGTTGTAATTAAATATTTCCTCCGGGCAATTTTCATTTGTCATGTATGCCGGTGTAAACTCCCCCTTTATTTGGCTGGCTGATGCCCCTTTAAAAAAGTCGTGGTACCAATTGATGCTTTTATGATAGTTTTTGTTAAGTTCATTTATCAAGTCCCGGTTTTTATTAAAAAAATGTATTTCCTTGACATTTGACATGTAAATTCCAGGGTGTTGTTTCAATACACTGGTGAGCCAGGTAGTGCCACTTTTTATTGCTCCGATTCCAATAAAATCAATTTTTTCACCTGTCATTGCTATTGCTGTTTTTTTGTGCTTAATAGGAGTGCTATATATTTTTGGATGCTCACGTTCCAGTCAAAATTTGCTTTTACTCTGCTGTAGGCTTTGTTCCCATATTCTTCAATCAATTCGGGATTGTTAATGAGCTTATGCAATGCGTCTTTAATCTGGACTATGTCGTGGGGCTTAACCAATATTCCTGCATCTTCAACGGATTCTTTGCATCCTGTGCTATTGCTGGTAATGATCGCATTTTTGGTGAGCATGGCCTCTAAGAGTGCAATGCTGGAATTTTCGTGCGATGATGGCAAGCAAAATATTTTTGAACGCTGGTACAGTTCCATCAGTTTCGGCGAGTTATTCTTTAGCCACCCATGGAAAGCAACCTTGCTGCCGAGGTCATGGGCATGTTCTTTCAATGTTTCAATATATGGCCCATCCCCGGCAATGTCAATACGCCAGTCTTTTAAATCCACGCCTTTTGCGGCTTGCAAAACATCCTGAAAACCTTTACGCTTTAATAGCCTGCCGGCCATGAGTATCCTGTTTTCTTTTACAGGATGTTCTGTTATGGTGTTTATATCAATGCTGTTTGGGATTACTGTAACCGGAAAATATTTCGATACGTTTTTTTGTACCAGGCCTTTTAAGTACCCTGAAAGTGCAACAATGTGTGCGGCATTTCTCAATATGAGCTTTAGAAGCGGCCGCGTAAAACGGTGCTCAAACTGAAACCTGTCAGGGTTATAGCCCGGAATATCCGACCCATGCACGCTGATGATATATTCCAGTTTCCTGAATCGTTTTAAAAATAGAGCTACAATACTTGTTGGGATGACGAAGTGTGAATGGACAGTGTCAAATTGTATTTCTTTACTTAATTTTAAGGCATAAGGTAGAGCATTTATCACAAAGCTGAGCATTTCGGGCGTAGTGCATATTTCGGGCTTTCGCCTGATGCATTTTACCCGGTGAATGGTAACATTGCCAATCATTTCCTTATATGGAAAACCCTTAAAGTGCATCGTGATATAGTGCACCTCGTGCCCCAGTTCGACATATCCCTCGGAAAGCATTTTTGCTACCGGTCCGCCACCACCGCCCAGTGGTGGGTATTCATAGTTTAAAACAAGGATTTTCATTTATCAACCAAGTATTTCCTTATAAATATCTAAATGCTGATTAATGGCATTCTCCATTTCGTATTTCGATTTTACAAACTCATATCCTTTTTCTCCCTGACTTTTCCAAATATTAATCTTCAATAAAAATTCAAGCCCTTTTTCAAAGTTTTCATCAGATGCATGATAGCCAAAGTCCGAAGCAAAACCATCGGGATTAACATGGCTCAGGATAGCGCATTTACACGAAATGGCTTCGATGAATGCATTAGGAAGGCCTTCGCGACTGGCGGTGTTTATCAATATCCAGCTTTTTGAGAGTAGCCTGGTGGTTTTATCAGATTCAAACTGATTGATAAAACCCTCCATTTTTAAATTGGGAATATTTGAATATTTATTTTTCAAATAATCATTATACTTTTTATCCCTCGATTTTCCAACGGCCACAAACTCTACATGAGGGAATTTTTGCGCCAGGTTAAAAAATAGCTCCGGACGTTTTCTGCGGTCCCATCGTGCAAGGTAGCAGACCAGGGGTGTTGGTGATTTTTTTATATCCATAGCTATTTTTACCGGTGTGGGCAAATGCTGTGGTGATGCGTTTAGTTTGTATTCCATTTTTGCTTTTTCGCCAACAAAATGACTGGCACAACAAAGTTTATCTGCTTTTTTAATGGCCCGGTGCACCATGAAATTATTTTCGAATATGAAATTGGAAGCCACCTGGAGTTTGCTCACGGAAGGGTCGCGATATTCGAGCTTCCAATCCGTAAAATCGCGTGTATCCCTAAAAGTGATGATGTGCTTTTTGTCGGGAAGGGCAACCTGGGCAAGGTAGCTTGCCAGCGAAGGCTCCTCCGAATGACAAATATCCGGATCAATTTTTTTGAACAGCCTGATTGATGCCAGCGGGTTTCTTTTTGGGTAGCTGTAAACTTTTATTCCATCCAGCTCTTCGTAGGATTTTTGGCCGCTTTGCCTTGGTACCACAGCATAAACATCGATATCTCTTTTGGCCAGTTCCCGACCTATTGTGCGCGTTGCCCTGCCAAACCCACCGTATTTGTTCCAGGCAAAAATTTCAACACAAATCAAGCATAATTTCATTTTTCCAGATTTATGAGGTTAGGATGTTTATTGTTTCCAATGGCTAAGATTTACCGTCAGCAGTTTTTCTAGTTGATCAATATCATTGGCATAATAGTCTTTCAATTTTTTGATTTCGTCAGGAGCGATATCAGGTTTCTCTTTTACCGATTTCCTGTTGAATTTGGTGATTTTCTTAATTTGTTTATGGATTATCGGTGATCTTAATACGTTATTCACAGCTTTTAGTTTTGGATGCTCCCTCAAAAAAATATCAAACCTGGTAACAACTGAAATCAATCTGTGAGAGTGAAACTCTGATGTAACATTACTTTTTTGGTTTATCGATTCCGGAACATAGTTGTCAACGCCTAAAAAATCCAAAACATCCAGATATAAACCGACAGAATCTTTTTTAAGATCTTCATAGAACAGCACCCGGATTTGTTCCTTTGGGAAATATTTTAAAAACCTGCTTAGGTGCTTGTAATATAACCCTGCCCCTAATACATTTGGATTATCATTTAATAGCTTTTTAAGTGTTGTCTTTTTCGATAATCCAACTTGTTGCCTGAAAGCATATTGAGAAATAACCCTTTCAACGGGTTCTCGTAAAACCAGGAAAAATTTCATGCCGGGGTGATATTTAGCAATATCCTCTGCGCAGTTTTCCATATAAAAATAAACCATACCTATTTCGCCGGTAATTTGCCCCGGCGTTGCTTTACGAAAATGGCTATTATACCAATTGTAGCTTTGGTTGTAATTTTTGTTTGGCTTACCGCTAAAAGGTGAAACCGAATTGAAATATAAAAGTGATTTTTCAGCAGGGAGAAAAATTTGTGGATGTAGTCGCAGCTTATCCGCAAGCCATGTGCTACCACATTTGTTGGGCCCAAGTCCAATAAAGTCACTTTTTCGGATACCGGTTTTCATTCTATGTTAAAAAAAAAACATTTTGTGCAATCAACCTCCAAGCAAAAGTATCAATAAAATTGTCATGACGGAATTAATACTACTTTTGATTATGATAAACAAGCAAAGCATTGCAGATTGGCATACAGGCATAAATTCACAGGGGTTTGAGAAATATGCCGACACATTTTTCGGTGTCATGTTTGTGATTGCCTTTGCCGGGGTGTTGATTATAGCCATTTACAGTGACGGAAATTCCCATCCTGATGAAAATGTTAGCCTAAAAGCTGCCGGATATTTTAGAATACATGATTTACCGCCGCATGTTAGCGATCCGGAAATTTCTGATACGTTCTCTGCTTATGGGATTTCACGGGTTACAAAAGAGGAAATATCCTATTTCTTAACCGGAAAATTTGCCCAATTCTTCGGCTTGTTTATCAAGGATGATGTCCTCGCATTAAGGATGTTCAACGTTTCTCTGTTCTTTGTGCTGGTCATTCTGTTTTTTAAATCAGAAAAGGTAATAAAACCGCTTTTCTTGCTCTTACTTATTTCACCACAGATATGGTATATTTTTTCATACGTTAATTCGGATGCATTAGGATTTTTTGTATCAATACTCCTAATCAATCAACTTGTTAATAAAAAAAGCTTGTTTCGGAAATTCCTTTTCACCAACAAGGCCACCGGCTTTATTTTAGGAAGTGTTTTTATGGCCTTGCTTATTGTTTTGCAGTTTTATTCCAAAAAGAATTACTGGCTTTTTCTTGTTTTTGTTGCCTTTATCTTGTTTTGGGAACTAATACTTGCAAGGCAATCGCGGATGAAATTGCTTAAAAAATATTTCATCCTCATCGGATTTGTTTTGCTTTTGCTTACGCCAGGATTTGCATACAATTTAATGCTATATGGGTGGGAAAAAGATCAAGCAATAAAACAGCATAAGGAAAAAGAAGCCCAAAGAGAATTCAAAATATCAAATGTTGGTGAGAAATTTTCATACTATGGTTACAAGCTTAAAGAAAAGGGGTTTAAATATTTCGATTTGTTTACCAGGGAATGGAACTGGCATGTGAAATCGTTCTACTCTTTTGTTGGCCTGTATGGATGGATGAATATTTTCTCACCGGTTTCTTATTATGCCATAATGTTTTTGCTCTATCTGCTTTTATTTGGATTTCTGATTCTGAACGGTGTTTACAGGCAACCATTAGAGGTGAAATTATTATTGATTGCCGTTTTAATTTTTAACGTCGGATTTATTTTTCTTTCTACGCTAACATCATGGATAAATGATTTTCAGGCTCAGGGTCGATATCTTTTTCCAGTTATCGGGGTTTTTAGTTATTGGTTGGTCAAATCAGGTATATCAAGTAGCAATAGTTATTTTAAACTACTCATTGCAATCATATCTTTGTGTTCATTATATTCATTTGTTTTTGTGGCACTTGCTGAAGTAATATGCCCAATGTAATTTAATGAACTTAACTATGAAATCGATTTATCGATTTTGAATAGTAGATGTCAATTCACGTATCAAATCCTCAACCAAATCAGGCCTGTCCTTATGCAAACCATGTCTGCCCTTCACTTTTAAATGTTTTGATTGGGGGTTGGCTTTCATCAGATCAACATGATAATCGTAAAAATCCAACCGTGTCGCTGCAAGAATGATT